>JBIIYI010000365.1:0-3531 GCA_044346895.1 Phycisphaerales bacterium | reverse complement strand
GGCGCGCACGCGCGGAAACTGCCGATGAAAGGCCAAAGCGGCCTCCGCGATTCTCTACAGGCGCAACGGTTGCGCGACCGAAGAAGCCGTGTCCGACACGCCGCGTTCCGAGGCCACCCAGGCCACCGAGGACAGGACGTCCTCCGCTCGGGATCGCGAGGCCATCAGGCGGAGCCTGAGGAAAGCCGACCATGTCCGAACTCAACAACAGTCCGACCTCCGGCAGCGCGACCGCCGCGACCAACGCCGAGCCGATGGGGCTCCCCGATTTCGGTGCGCCCGCGGCGTCGGGCGCCGCCCCGAGCGGCATCGGCCTGCTCGGCGACGTGTCGCTCCAGGTGCGCATCGAGCTCGGCCGCACGCGCATGCTCGTCGAGGACGTGCTCAAGCTCAACGCCGACTCGGTCGTCGAACTCGACAAGGCCGCCGGCGACCCCGTCGACATCTACGTGAACGGCCGCCGCATCGCGCGCGGCGAGGTGCTCGTCCTCAACGAGAACTTCTGCGTGCGCGTGAGCGAGATCCTCGAGCCTCTCGAAGGCTGACACGACGGCACGGTCGCGCGCCGCCGGCAGGACGCTGGCGGAACGCATGTCTTCTCTCGACAGCCAGGATGGCGCATGCGGTTCGCACGACACACGATCGTCCTTCTCACGCTTTCTCTTGCGGCATCCGCGGCATCCGCGGCAGTCGACGCAACGGCGATCGATGCCGGCGCTTCGGCGCCCGTCGCCGCCGAAGCCGCGGTTCCGGCCGCGCCCGTCGATGCCGCCACCGGCGCCACCGGCACTCTCGGCAGCACGCTGCCGCGCCGCGCGTCGGGATCCGGCTCGCTCGCGTCGGGCGTCGAATCGCGCGGATTCAGCGGCGAGATCCTGCCGACGGCCGCCGCGCTCGCCGGAACGCTCCTCGCCATCGTCCTCGCGCGCAGCGCGATCCGCCGCTTCGGTTCGCGGCTCGCGCCCGGACAGCGCCCGTCGGGAGTCGTCGAGATCCTCGCGCGCTACCCCGTCGCGCGCGGACAGCAGGTCGTGCTTCTCAAGGTGGGCCGTCGCGTGCTCGTCGTCCACCAGGGCGCGCAGGCGATGCAGACGTTGTCCGAGTTCGCCACCGCCGACGACGTCGCCGACATCATCGCGCGATGCGAGGCGGGTGCGAAGAACGCCAAGGATCCGGCGCGCGACTTCTCCTTCGACGCGCTCCTCCGCACGGCGGGGAAGTCGTTCGACGAGCCTGCGCGCGGCGCGGTCCGCTCCGAAGCCCGCGGTGATGCGCGCAACACCGCACTTCCCACCGTCCTTCCCACCGTCCTTCCCACCGTCCTTCCCTCGGTGCTTCCCGCCGCACTGCGCGGCGCCGAGATCGAGACCGTCGACCTGACCCGCGGCCGCCGCGGAGGTGCGCGATGATGTCGCTCCTCGCGCAGGCCGCTCCGGCGCTCGAGGGGCTCAACCCGATCGGCGTCCTCGAGGATGCATCGCGCAACGTGCCGGGCTTCGAGGGCGGCCTCTCGAGCGCGCTCAACATCGTGCTCCTCCTGACGGTCCTCACCGTCGCGCCCTCGATCCTGATCCTCTGCACGTGCTTCACGCGCATGGTGGTCGTGCTGGGACTCCTCCGGCAGTCGCTCGGAACGCAGACCCTTCCGCCGTCGCAGACGATCGTCGGCCTCTCGGTGCTCCTCACCGCGGTCGCGATGGCGCCCACCTTCGGCCGCATGTGGGACGAGGGCCTCGGCCCGTACGCGCGCGGCGAGCAGAAGGACCAGATGGTCGCGTGGGAAGGCGCGAAGAAGCCGCTGCGCGAGTTCATGATCGCGCAGATCGAGGCGACGGGCAACGTGCCGACCGTGCTGATGATCCTCGATCACCGCGGCGTCGACACGAGCGAGCCCGATCGGCTCACCTGGGAGAAGGACGTCGACCTCCTCACGCTCGTCCCGTCGTTCGTCCTCTCCGAACTCAAGACCTCGTTCCTCATCGGCTTCCGCATCTACCTGCCGTTCCTCGTGATCGACATGGTGATCTCGAGCATCCTCGTCTCGATGGGCATGATGATGCTGCCGCCGGTCCTCGTGTCGCTGCCGTTCAAGCTGCTCCTCTTCGTGCTCGTCGACGGCTGGAGCCTCGTCGTCGGGTCGCTCCTCACCGGCGTCATGGCACCCCTCGGAGGCGGCTGATGGAAGGCATGCTCGACATCCAGGCGATCGACGTCGTGCGCGACACGTTCTACCTGATCCTGCTCGTCAGCGCGCCGATCCTCGCGGTCGGACTCGCGGTCGGCCTCGTCGTGAGCATCCTCCAGGCCGTCACGCAGATCCAGGAGCAGACGCTCGTGTTCGTGCCGAAGATCCTCGCGATGGTCGCCACGACCGTGGCGCTCTTCTCGTGGATCGCGATGAAGCTGATGGAGTTCTCCGCGGAGATGTTCGCGTGGAGCCCGGTGACCGGAACCTGACGCAAGCCCGATGTCCTCGATCGACGCCCTCTCCCAGCACCTCGTGCCCGCGACCCTCGTGGTCGCGCGGGTGAGCGGCCTCGCGATCCAGGGACCGATCCTCTCGTCGCCGTCGATCCCGCTGCGCATCAAGGGGCTGCTCGTCGCGGCGCTCGGCCTCGCGGTGTACCCGTCGGTCGCCGGTTCGGCCACGATGCCGGTCGAGATCTCGCTCGGGGCCGCACTGCCGCTCGTCGCGATCGAACTCGGGATCGGCGCGTTCATCGGCTTCATGGCCTCGATGCCGCTCCTCGCCGCCCAGTTCGGCGGCCTCTCGATGGGGCAGCAGATCGGCCTCGGCTTCGCGCGCTTCTACAACCCCGCGATCGGCGAGGAGTCGGACGCGCTCGAGCAGATCCTCTTCTTCCTCGCGCTCGCGACATTCCTCTCGCTCGGCGGCCTCGAGTCGATGTTCTCCGCGGTGGTCGCGAGCTTCACATCGATTCCGGCCGGCGCCGTCCCGGCCATGCTTTCGGGCGAGGCCGGCGTGTCGCCGCTCGCGGTCTTCACCGGCGCGCTCACCGCGGCCTTCGAGCTCGGCCTCCGCGTCGCGGCGCCGCTCCTCGCGATCGTCTGCATCGAGACGGTGGTCATGGGCTACCTCTCGAAGAGCGTGCCGGCCCTCAACATCATGTCGATCGGCTTCCCGATGCGCATCATCGTCGGGCTCCTCGTCATCATCGCGTCGCTGGCCGCGATCGACGAGGTGCTTGTCGACGGAACCGCGGGCGCCATCGAATCGCTGCTCGTCGCGACGAGTGCGGACGCGGCCGCTTCCGCCGGGGGAGGCGCCTGATGTCGGAGGATCTCGGCGAACGCACCGAGGACGCGACCCCCAAGCGCCGCCGCGAGGCGCGCGAGGAGGGCAACATCGCGCGGTCGAACGACGCCGCGAACGCGATCCTCCTGCTCGGCGCGATGCTCGTCCTCGCCGCCTCGATGAAGCCGTTCCTCGGCACGCTCGCCGCGCTCCTCGAGAAGGCGCTCTCGGGCGACCACATCGGTTCGGGCATCCGCACCGAGGAGGTCGCCGCG
>JBIIYI010000037.1:0-12104 GCA_044346895.1 Phycisphaerales bacterium | reverse complement strand
CCCGCAGCGACCTCGAGCGGCATGATGCGCGCGGCGATCGCCCGGACGGTTCGCACGTCTCCGGGCGTCGCGGCCAGCATTTCGATCGAAGGACGGACCGGCGACTCGCGTCCGATCGGCTCGAGCGTGGTCTCGATCACGAGATCGCCCGCGGGGAGTTCGAAGGCGAAGCCGTCCGGAAGCGCGAACTCGGGTGCCGTTCGCGAGAGCGCGCCGAGCGCGCCGCTCGGCGTGCGTCCCACGTCTCCCATCGCCTCGGCGCCGGTTCCGCGCTCGTCGAGGATCCGCCACGCGCGCGCGGGGTCCGGAGCGAGTGAGATGAATCGGATCGGAGACCGGGCCGGGTCCGCGGGCGCGACCATGCGCCAGCCGCGGATGCGGGTCGGCGCGTCGGGCGCGAGCGGCGCGTGGAACGAGCGGATGCGCATGCCGCCGGTCGCGGGAACGGTCCACGCCCCGCCCGTCGTGACGCGAGCCACCGACGGCGCGGCGGGTTGCGTCGGGGAGGACGCCATCGCTTCGAACGCGCGTCGCGCGCGCTCTTCCGACGCGAGCGCATCGAGAAGCGCCGCACGCTCGCGGTCGTCGAGCATGCCGCGTCCCGTGCGTGCGGCGTCGACCGTCGCGTGCGGACCCTCGACGCCGCCCGGCGGCATCGAACGATCCTCGACGAGCGCACGCATCAGGCGTCGATGCCGAAGGACCGCCTCGAGGCTGTCGAGGCGGATCGGGGCGGGACCATCCGCGTCATGGCACGCGATGCAGCGCGCGGAGAGGACGTCGCGCGCGGGGGCTTCCCGCGATTCGGTCGCGTGCGTGTGCACGTGCACGTGCACGTGCGCGGGAACCGCGGGAGACGCGCGGGGGACATCCGCGGGAAGCGCGGCGGGCGGAATGGCCGGAAGCGCGGCGAGGAGCGCGGTCCTCAGCGGGAGGATTCGATGAAGCATCCGACCGCCTTTGGAAATGGATGCGAGGGGCTGCGGCCCGCGAGGGCGGTGTCGATCGCGTCGCGCAGGTCGTGCGAGGTGACCGACGGCCGTCGACGGCCGATGCCGACGTAGAGGTCGTTGACGCGACCGAGGTAGAGGAGTTCGCCGCCACCTCGGCCGTCGCGCCGGAAGAGCGCCGCCTCCGGCACGACCGTCGCTCCGGCTCGGGCGACGAGCGCGTGCGCCGGATCGGCGACGAGCGCGTGCGGGGCGCCGGTCGCGTCGTCGAGACCGAACTCACGCGCATGCTGCGCGAGTTCCTCGCGCGCCTGCCACGTCGACGGGTAGACGAGAGCGAACGCGACGTTTCGTTCGGCCGCGTGCCGGATGAGCTCGCGGAGATCGGGCGCCATCGCGTTCGCGATCGGACACTCGGTCGAGATGAAGACGAGTGCGACGAGCGAGCCACGCGTGCCTTCGAGTGGATCGATCGGGCTTTCGTCGCGCACGCTCCAGGGCCGCGCCGCGAGGGCGTGGTCGGAGGCGGACGTCTTCGGTGTCGAAGCGCATCCCGGCGATGCGAGCGGGGTGGTGGCGAGCAGCGCGGTCGCGAAGAGCGTGATTGCTGCGGCCGCTGGGAAGTCGCGCGCCTTCACGACGCATGCCTTTACGACTCGTGCGTTCACGTCACGCGCCTTCGCGAATCGTGCATGAATCGCTGCGACCAAGGCACCGATGGCGAGCGCGCCCGGCCGCCTCATCCGGTCCATGCCGCGAGCAGGACCGCGAGATCCGACGCCGCGGTCGTTCCATCTCGGTCGAGATCGGTCGCGCCCGTACCTCCCCAGTTGCCGAGGAGCGCCGCAAGGTCGGACGCGTTCACCGAGCCGTTGCCGTCGATGTCGGGTGACGGCGGCGGGGCGACCACGGTGATCGAGCCGACCATGCCGGCGCCGCAGTGCGGAATGCAGTAGTAGGCGACCGTGGTCCCGGCGGCGGAAGCCGGCACGGTCCACGTGAAGCTGGTGTTCGTCGAGTTGAGCGGCGCGTTGAACAGGCCGCTTGCCGTGCAGTTCGAGCCGCTCGTCACGGTGTGGCTGCCGCCCGTCCGGACGAAGCGCACGGTGTCGCCGGGGGCGACGGTCAGCGTGGAAGGGCTGAAGGTCAGGCTCGACTGCGTGACCGTGTACTTGGTCGCGAGCGCTTCCGAGGCGGTCGTCAGGAGAACGATGGTGCCGCAGAGGGCTTGGAAGAGTCGGGTGCTGCGCATGGGTTCCTCGTCGGGCATTCTCGTGACCGAGCCGGGTGGATTCAACGTTTCCTGCTCGAAGGTCGCGAAGATCCACGCGAACGGCGAGGTTCGCAGTGCCCTGCCTGACGGAACCTCCGACCGGAACCGCGGTTGCCAACCCGTATCCGCCAACCCATGCCCACCACCCGTTTCCCGTCAACCGTGCCCGTCAACCGTGCCCGCCAGCCGGTGGAGGCCACCCCGTGGTCGTCCACGCAGGCGGCGGCGCGGACAGCGTGGAATCCCGGCGATTTCGCTATTCTTCCCGCATGATTCGCCCGCTTCGCCCCGGTTCCGGTTTCGCGCGGATGAACGTGTCCGCGTTCCTCCTCGCCTCAAGCCTCGCGGCCTCCACGCTCGGACTGGCCGCCTGCGACGACACGACCGGCGGATATCCGCCGCCGCCGCCGCCTTATCAGCCGCCGGCAGCGGCGCTCGACGCGGCGAAGAGCGAGAAGTTCCAGCCGCTCGTGAAGGCGCTGATCGCGCAGCGCGCCGCGGCGAAGGCCCTTGCCGACCACGCGGCGTCGGGATCGGGCGACCAGCAGCGCTATCAGGAGCTGTTCGGCAAGTCGCGCGCCGCCTCGAAGGCGATCGGCGAGGCCGTGACGGCCGCGAATCTCGATGACGCGGAGAAGCGCACCTGGAACGACATCACGTCGCTCGACGATGCGACGCTCGCGACGCTTGCGAAGTGATCCGTCGCGCCTCGGCGCGGTGGCTCGCGCCGCGTGTCGGGAGAAGCCCGACGATCCGGTGAGGAGGGAACGGAGAAGGAACGAAGAAGGAACGCCGCCCGCGCGATATCGCGCGGGCGGCGGTGTGTTCACATCGAAGGGGAATGGAGCGGGCCTGGAACGCGCGTCGCGCGGCCGCGCGCGGCGCTACTGGATCTCGGGGCGGATGATGCCGGGCAGCAGGATCGTCGTCATGAAGCGATACGCCGGACGCACGCCCGTCTCGGTGACCTCGTGCAGCGGCGCCTGGCCCGGATTCGGCTGCATCTGGAGCGCGAGCTGCTCGTAGATGATGTTCGGCGCGTCGACCGATCCGTCCATGTACGCGATGTTCACGCGACCGGTGTTCCAGAGCGCGGGGGTGTCGATCCAGAGGCCGCCTGCGCCGGTCGGGGGACGCACCTCGATCACCCAGCCCTGGAAGTTGTGCCCGAAGGCGTCCTCCTCGGTGATCGTCGCGAGGGTGCGCGACGGCTGCGGGATCTGCGACATCGTGACCGTCTTGTACTGCGTGTTGCGGTAGGGCTCCGGAGTGTCGGGGCTCTCCGGATCGGGGAAGTCGTACCACTCGTCCGCGCGGTGGTAGTAGTCGAGGTCGCCCACGCCGACGAATCCGCTGAAGGAGTAGCTGCGCACGCGGCCGGTGGGGTCCATCGGCGAGACGTAGGCCTTCGGGTTCTGGTCGACGTACGACCAGAGCGCGCCGGCCTCGAGGCTCTTATGCGTCTCGGCACCGTTGACGAGCCCGCCCGTCGCCGCCGTGTTGACCCAGCAGTTCGAGACGCCGCGCATGCCGGTGTCGGGCGGATAGCCGTTCGTGCGCGGGCTGACGAGCCGCCCGCCGTTGTCCGCGGCGTACGTCTGGTTCGCAAGCGCGAGCTGACGCTGGTTCGAGAGGCAGTTGAGCGCGCGGGAGCGCGTCTGCAGCTGGCTCAGGCCCACGAGGATCAGCGACACCACGATCACGATGATCGAGATCGTCAGCAGGAGTTCCACGAGCGTGAATCCGCGGGCTGCGGAGGATCGGTCGGCGGCGGTCGGCGGCGTCGGCGTGGCGGGCGTCGGATCGGGCTTCATGGTGGACTCGTGTTCGTCGCCAGTTGGTGCGTTGCGTGTGCCTGGATCGTCGCATTCTTCCTTGCGGTTCGATCCGAAGCAGCCCTCGGCGGGGTCGGCGGGGTCACAACCCCGCGAGGGCGACGGAGTGTACCGCGCCATTCTTCGGATCCGTACCCTCCGAGACCGCAGGATTCGCGCCAGTTCGGCGGGGAAAGCCCGGGAATCCGGGTGTCCCGAGCATCATGCGTCCGCCGCACGCGCGCACGATCGACCGTATGTTCCCCACATGGCCGAACCGCACGAGCGCACGCCGCCGGAAGACCCGACGAAACCGACGCGGGGCGGGGCCGCCGCCGCGCAACCGCCTTCGAGCCCGCCCTCGACCACCGCGGTCGGGCTCGTGATCGTCGTCGCGGCCCTCGGGTACTTCGTCGACATCTTCGACCTCCTCCTGTTCGGGCTGGTGCGGACGTCGTCGCTGAGCGAACTGCTCGCGACCGAACTTGCCGGAAAGTCGGCCGAGGAGAGGACCGCGATCCTGACCGTCAACGGCGTCTGGCTCGACAACATCCTCCAGACCACCGGCCTCCTCGTCGGCGGACTCGTCTGGGGCGTGATCGCCGACCGCCGCGGACGCCTGAGCGTCCTGTTCGGCTCGATCCTCTGCTACTCGGTGGCGAACCTCCTCAATGCGGCGGTGACCGACGTCGATCCGAACGGTCCGGCGGGGTTCCTCCACGCCGTCGGCCTCGGCAGCGCGATCAACCAGTACGGCGTGCTGCGCTTCGTGGCCGGGTTCGGTCTCGCGGGCGAACTCGGCGCGGGCATCACGCTCGTCTCCGAACTCGTGAGCCGCGAGCGGCGCGGCCTCGCCACCACCTTCGTCGCCGCGGTCGGGATCCTCGGCGCGGTCGCCGGCTACTTCACCACGCAGTTCGTCGGCTGGCGCACGGCGTTCGTGATCGGCGGCGTGCTGGGCCTCCTCCTCCTCGCGCTCCGCATCGGCGTCGTCGAGAGCGGCATGTTCCTCAGCGCCGAGCGCGCGCACGTCTCCGGGCGAGGCGCGTTCTGGAAGCTCTTCTGGCCGCGCGAACGCCTCGTGCGGTGGATGTCGACCGTCCTCATCGCGGTGCCGATCTGGTTCGTCGTCGGGACGCTCGTCAAGTACTGCGATCGGATCATGCCGAGCCTCGGCCTCGGCGGCGCGCAGACGCCGTCGGTCGCGAAGTCGATCATGTGGTGCTACGTCGGGCTCGCGGCGGGCGACCTCGCGAGCGGGCTCACGGGACAGTGGCTCCGGTCGCGCAAGCGGTCGATCGCGCTCTTCCACGTGCTGACGCTCGTCGGGCTCGCGCTCTACTTCACGGTCGCCCCGCGGTCGCTCGAGGCCTACTACGCGGTGATCCTCTTCGTCGGCTTCGCAAGCGGCTTCTGGGCGGTGTTCGCCACCGTCGCCGCCGAGCAGTTCGGAACGAACCTGCGCGCGACCGCCGCGACGATGGCGCCGAACGTGGTGCGCTGGTCCGCGGCCGGAACGGGCTGGCTCTGGCTGTGGCTTTCGAACAAGGGCGACGGGGCGGGGCTCGAGCCGTGGGTGGCCGCGCTGGTCGTCGCCGCGATCGTCATGCCGGTGGCGATGATCGCGACGCTCGGCCTGCGCGAGAGCTACGGCACCGACCTCGACTTCAACGAGAAGTAGCCGCGGCGAGCCGCGCCGCGCGTCCCGCCGCGCCCATGCCGCGCGGGTGGCGGAGCCGAGCGGGCGACGGCTACACTCCGCGCCACTTCGGGAGGACATGTCCGTGCCAACGATCCGTCGATCCGCCATCACCGCCGCCGCAAGCATCGCCACAGGCATCCTCGCGCTCCACGCCGCCGTCCTGGGAGGTTGCTCGTCGGTGCCGAAGGGCTCGGGCGTCTACCTCGTCACGGTGCTCGATGCGCGCACGGGAAACCCCGTCGACGGCGTCAGCCTCGAGGCCGCGGGTGCGGGCACGAAGTCGCGCGGCGTGAAGCCCGCGACCGCGACCACCGACGAGGACGGCGAGGCCACGCTCTACTTCGGCAACTGGGGCTCGGTCGATCTCCTGCTCGAGGCGGGCGAAACCACCGAGCGCTGGCACGTGGTGCAGGACCGGATCGCCGTCAACGGCGGCAAGTCGACCGAGGAGCCGCTGCGCATGATCGTCGGCGCCGGGCCGCAGGGCGGCACCTCGATCTACCGCCTCTCGATCACGCGCGTCGCGCGCGGTCCGCGCATCGACAACTGACGAGCGGTCCTCGCGCGGGCTGCGTCGCAAGGTGCGCGCCGCCGGGTGCCTGGGGATCCGGCGGCGACCCGGTGGTGATTGGTCTGCAGGAATGTCGGTCGCTGCTCAGCCCCAGTTGTCGAGCAGCATCGAGAGGTCGCTGGCGCCGGTGGTGCCATCTCCATCGAGATCGGTCGGTCCGGCGGATCCCCAGTTGGCGAGGATCTGAGAGAGGTCCGCGGCGTCGACGTCGCCATCGAAGTCAAGGTCGCCGGCGGGGAAGTCGCACCAGTTCGTCGCTTCGCCGACGCACTGCGCGTCCCATGTCGTGTCGCAGCAGTAGGGGTCGTTCGCACAGACGATGCCGCAGCAGGAGGCGTCGCTGCAGCCCGGGTTCGCATGGATCGCGACGCAACTGCCCGCAGTCGGAGAACCACATGATTGCGCGCAATCGATCACGATGCTGCCGGCGGCGGTGCCGCCGCTCGAGGCGATGCGGATGAGGTAGTCGGTTCCGCCGGTCGCTGGGAACCAGACGTTCGCCCGCGTCGAGCCGCAGGGAAGGTACGCGCCCTGGTTGCAGGCGATCTCGTCTCCGCAGGTCGAGTAGACCGAGAGCGTGATCGGTCCCTCGGCGGACGCCGCGCACGTGTCGATCGTGACCACCTCGTTGCACTCGGATCGGTAGACTCGCCAGACCGCGCGGTCGTCACCCTTTCCGCACGATGACTCGCTCGCCGGGGACGGATTGTGGTCGCCAGTGTCGTAGGCGTAGCTCGTACCGACGAACGGAGTGATCCGCTTCGGATCGAGGCACGAGGCCCCCGTGCGGCAGATCGACTCCGCCTCGATCACGCACTGACCGTCCCAGCGGGTGCTGCAGCAGTAGGGGTCGGAGTCGCAGACGGCTTCGCAGCAGGTCGCGTCGCCGCAGCCCGGGGACGAGCTTTGCGTGAAGCAGCCGCCGCCGACGCCGCACTGCGGTTCGAAGAGCGCCTTGAGCAGCTTGGTCTGAGAGCCCACCCGGACGAGCGCGGTACTCCCGGAGGAGTTGAAGTCCAAGACCTCGAAGTCGAGGGTTTCCGGGGTGTAGCCGCGCGAGATGACGAACT
The DNA here is from genome assembly GCA_044346895.1 of Phycisphaerales bacterium. Classification (GTDB taxonomy): domain Bacteria; phylum Planctomycetota; class Phycisphaerae; order Phycisphaerales; family SM1A02; genus QWPT01. The sequence continues at coordinate 4,724 of JBIIYI010000037.1, read as the reverse complement.
CCCGCGCGGTCATGAGTCCTTCGTAGAGCGACCAGACGAACGGGTACTGCGTGGATCCGATCGAGTAGCGGCCGCACGCGAGCGTGCAGTCGCCGGTGGCCCTCATGGGGCCCGCGACCGCGTTCGCGGGCAGCCCCATCGGGATCAGGCCGGTCGATTGGTCGTGGAGGAAGCCCTGCGCCGAGGCGTCGTTGCTCGCCCAGCCGACGACGCGCGTGGTGTGGTCGACGAAATCGTGATCCAGCGCGGCCGGCACGTTTTCCGTCATCCCGTCGAGCAGCGGGATGGGGTCGAAGTCGAGCGCGTAGGTGGCTTCCGGAATCCCGACCCGGTACGCGCGCCACTTTCCAGCCGCCAATGCGGAGACGACCCCGACGTGGTAGATGTTCGAGATCGAGTTCACGTCGTGCACGCGGACGGCGGTGGTTCCGCTCGGTCGGCCCAGCGGCGATGTGCCGGGGAACCCGATCCAGTGGACCGATGATTGCGACGCGTCGGTGAGGTAGGTGACGCCTCCGTTTGCCGAGGCGGCAATCGTGCTCCCGATCGGACCCGGGAGCGGAGACGGCAGGACGCTGCCGTCGCTACCCCATCGCACGCCTTCGTTCGATGCCGACGAGGCTCCGAGGGCCGCTCCGGCGATCGTGACGTCCAGCGGGTAGTTCCCCGGGACATGTTCGAGTGCGAGCAGCGCGTTCGTCGTGGCGTTCCATCGGACGACGCGCGGCGTGACCTGATCGGTCCGGAACACGGCGTAGTTGCCGTCCGGACTGAGTGCCCCCAAGTCGTAGCGGACGCTTCCCGGGTACTGCGGCACGTCGACGACGACCACCTGCGCGAAACAGGTGGTCGCCGAAAGCGTCGCGCCGAGGATGGCGGCGAGGCTGACGCCGATGCTTGCGGATGGGCTTGCGGATGGGCTTGCGGTGGGCTCGTGCATCGCTGGTGTCTCGCGAGGAGTGATCCTTCCGCCACAGATTGACGGAAGCACGGATCTATGGAGCGAGAAATCCCTGAGATCTTTCGAAGTCATGCGCCGCCCGCGTCGCGGAGGCCGCGTCGGGCCGGAAGTCGACGCGGTCCGCGCCCCGGCTCTGTCGGAGGGGAAGCCGCGTTCAGCCCCACGCCGAGAGCAGCAGCGCGAGATCCGCAGCGCCGACCGCGCCATCGCCGTCGATGTCCCCGACGCCGCTCGTACCCCACGCCCCGAGCAGGATCGAGAGGTCCGCGGCGTTGACGCTGCCGTCCCGATTCAGGTCCGCCGGATCGAAGCACAGTTGCGACGCCGTGGACACGCACAGCGAATCCCATGCGACCGCGCAGCAGTAGGAGTCGAACGAGCAGACCGACTCGCAGCAGATCGAGTCGCTGCAGCCCGGTCCGTGCGCCTCGTTGCAGGGGCCGCCGCTGCCGCAGACCTGCGCGCATTCGACCGGTGCCAGCGTGGCGGTGCCGAGGATCGCCGCGCCGTTCTCAGCCGAGAATCGGATGAGGTACTCCTCTCCGGCGACCGTGAAGAACGTGAGCGATGCGCCGAAGGGCGAGAGCAGGCATGCGCCCCCCGAACTGTTCGTGCAGTCGATCGACAGGCCGCCGCACGACCGGTACGCCGCGATGGTCGCCTGGCTCGTGAGGGCGCCGGACGCGCAGAGGCGGATGGTCGTCATGCCGGAGCAGGTCGCGCGGAGGATGCGCCAGGTCGCGCGCGTGTCGTTCACCCCGCATCCGGCGGCCACGCCGTCTGGAACGACGCCGGTGGTGTCTATCGTGAAGGTGTTCGGGAAGAGGTTCGACAGGAGGATCGCGTCGGCGCAGGTCTCGCCGCTGCGGCAGGTCGCGAGCGCGCGGTCGGCGCAGAACGCGTCCCACGAGGTCGAGCAGCAGAAGGGGTCGACCGCGCAGACGCTCGTGCAGCACTCGGCGTCGGCGCAACCGGGGTTCGCGTGGACCTCGGTGCACGCGCCGTTCGCAGGGTCGCCGCAGCCGAGGCAGTGGTACTCGGCGCCCTGCACGCACAGCGTGTCCCACTTGACCGAGCAGCAGTAGGGGTCGAACTCGCACACGCGGCCGCAGCACTCCGCGTCGTTGCAGCCCGGGGTGGGGCCTGCGACGAAGCAGCTCCCGCCCGAGCCGCAGGACGGCGAATCGAGACCGGTGAAGAGGACGAGCGAGCCGTTCGTCAGCGACGCGAGGAACGTCTCGCTGTCGCCCGTGATCCCGAGGGCGGCAGAGGCGGTCGGCGCAGCGATTCCTCGCGACGCGAGGAAATCGACCGCGGTCCTGAACCCTTCGTCGAGGACCCAGACCGTCTGCGGGAACGATGCGCCCGTGGGAGTCGTCGCCGAGAAGACGATGGTGTCGAGGGCATCGTTCGCACCCCACACCTTCAGCGTGCTCGCACCACCCGGGAGCTCAAGGATCTGGTCCTCGCTCGAGGTCCGCCGCACGAGCCTGAAGCGCTGCGAGCCGTCGGGAAGCGTGCGCCAGGTGCGCAGCAGGATCGTCGAGGCGTCCCAGTTCATGAAGATCACCTCGCCGCTGACATCGGGCGCGGGCACTGAAAGCGGGATCAGGCTCTCGCCTGCGGTATCGTCGCTGCGGAAAGGCTGCGCGCGCACTTCACCACCGACGAGCGAGTAGCTCGCGCCGCCGCAGATGTCGGCGAACGGCGCCAACGCCATCACCTCGGGGATCGGGCCCGCGGTCGGCAGCGAGTAGGGCGTGAAGGATCCCGGAATCCAGCGGTACACGGCGCTCGGAGAGCCATCACCGAGGAACGCGCGACTCTGGAGCCCGGGTGTCGGCGGCGCTGCGGACACGACGCATGTCGAGTAGGCGCCGGCGCCCGCGACGAATGCGCCCGAGGCCGCGTCGAACAGGACGGCGTTCGCGAGGAAGTCGCTCGGGTTGGTGCGCCCGCCGACGAGATCTCCGCGCGAGTTGACGCTGCTTGCGATCCACGGGTCGCCGTCCGGAGCGCTCGGCAGCCTGACCACGCCCGTCGCGATCGTCCAGCGATCCGTGACGACTGGTGACTTCAGATCGGGGAAGTACGAGCGGACGACGGTCGACCCGTCCCGGCTCAGGATGAACGAAACGTCGGCGTTCTCCGAGGTGTTCGTGTAGAGCACGATGGGCTCGCTCCCGCCGATGGCTGCCGTGCCGACGAGTGCCGCGGCGAGGTGGGCGGCGCGCGAAAGGAGAAGGGAGAGGGTGTTCCGGGTCATGGCATGGCTCCTCGAAGTTGGTTCGTTCCGTTGGGAGAGACCGGATCCGCGGCGGCCCACCCTGCCGGATTCTCGAGGCGCGTGTGTGAAGATCGACCCCGGATCGGGTAACTCCGGTTCCGAACGCCGTCCGGAGGGCCTGCAAGGGTGGTAGGCCGCCGACCTCGGCTGCAGTGCTCGGAACCCGTTGCCACGATGGGCGCAGTTCGCTACCGGCCTACAAGGGCTCGGAGGAGCGTCGGTGCCGCATCCGCCAGCCGCCCGGAGGTTCGCGCGAGGTTGCGGACGAACGCCTCGTGCGCGGGTTCGTGCCGGTCGACGAGGTCGGTGACGCCCTTCAGCGCGACGAGCGGGATGCGCTCGGTGGCGCAGACCGCGGCGAGGGCGGCCAGTTCCATGTCCTTCGCGAGGGTGCGCATGCGCGCGAACAGCGCCAGTTCGTCGGCGGTCGCGTCGAGGCTCGAGCCCGACGACACGAGTCCGACGCGGGCGGCGAGCTCCGATGCGACGCCGTCGAGTTCGGCGTCGCTTGCGGAGAGCCGCGCGTGCGCGCGGGCGACGGCGTCGAATCCGCCGAGCGCGACGCGCGCGTCGTGGAACATCGTGTCGCGCGCGAGGACGAGGTCTGCGATGTCGAGCCCCTGTGCGGCGAAACCGCCGGAGGTTCCCATGTTGACGACGAGATCGGGCTTCCGCACCGCGATCGCGCGCGTCAGCGCCCACGCGGCATGGACCGGACCGATCCGATCGACGCCGGTCGTCGGATCGCTTCCCGGGACGACCAGTTCGATCTCGGCGTCGCCGACGCGGCATCGGTCGCGCTCGAAGCCGAGCGCGCGCGCGATCGGCGCAGCCTCGTCCCGCATGGCGACGCAGAGGAGGACGCGCGAGGGACGCGCCGGAAGCGGGGGAAGTTCGTGCGTCCAGTCGGGCATGGCCTGTGGTGCGCGGCGCACGCGGCGCGCGGATGCGTCGCTTCAGACCGCGATTTCCTCGAGCGGCCTCGGCATCGTGCAGGAGAGTCCGATTTCGGCGCCGAGCCGTCCCGCGAGGGTCGCGCGCGCGCCATCGGTGCCGTGGTTGAGGATCACGCGCGCGGGCTTCCGGTCGAGGCGCGAGAACCACGCGACGAGATCGTCCTGGTACGCGTGGCCGGACAGTCCGTCGACGCGCGACGTCGACGCGCGGATCTGGACGACCTTCCCGCTCGAGAACTGCGCGCGGTCGGCGCCGCGCTGCATGCGCTTGCCGAAGCCGTCCTCGGGCTGGTATCCGCCGAGAAGCACCATGCAGTCGTCGCGGTCGAGCGATTCCTCGAGGTGGCGCAGCATCGGGCCGGCGTCCATGAAGCCGCTGCCCGCGAGGATGATCCCGCCGTGCACCATGCGGTCGATCGCCATCGACTCGCGCTTCGAGAGGACGTAGTGGAGTTCGGGGAACCAGAGCGGCGCGCCGCCCGCGCGCACGGAATCGCGCAGATCCGGCGCGAGATACTCG
>JBIIYI010000036.1:0-12132 GCA_044346895.1 Phycisphaerales bacterium | reverse complement strand
CGTGCCGGCAGGTGCACGGAACCTCCCGCCACGTGCTTGGCACCGTTTCGGTTTCGGCTCGAGGCCGCGGTTCCGCCCCCCGACGCGCCGTTGAGCCGCGTCGCTGCATCACCGCATCACTTCCCCGGCAGCGGATACTGCGCCACGTACTCGGGCTTGAGGAAGAAGTAGTACATCCGGCCCGTCGAGTACTGACCACCCGCGAGCAGTTCCGCCGCGGCGCCCGCGCCCATGTAGAGGTCCGCGCGACCCGCCGCGCGGATTGCGCCGCCCGTGTCCTGGTCGAGCATGAAGTTCTTGTACTCGACCATGTTGCCCTTGTACGTGTTCGCCATCGTGTCGACCATCACGACGCCGCCGCGCGGGAAGATCGACTTGTCCGTCGCGATCGAGGCATCCTCGTTCACGCGCACGCCGAGCGAGCCCGCGGGCCACGCACCCGGCGCGTACTCCTGGAAGAACACGTACGAGTTGTTGCGGTTGATCAGCTTCTGCACCTCGTCCGGATGCTGCTTCCCGTAGCGGCGGATCGCCGCAAGCGAGAGCTCGCTCTTCTTGAGGATGCCAGCCTCCATGAAGCTCATGCCGAGTCCCACGTACTCGCCGTCGGTCTTGCCCGCGTAGCCGACGTACATCACGCTCTCGTCCGGCATGATCAGCTTCGCGCTGCCGTTCACCTGCACGATGTACGCGTCGAGCGCGCTCTCGAGCCACACGAGTTCGGTGCCCTTGAACATGCCGCTCGCCTCGATCTCGGCGCGCGTCGGCCACGGCTGCGTCGACCCATTCGGCATGCGGCGGCCGAGCGGCTGACCCGTCTTCGGATCGCTCACGAGGTCCGCCGGACGGCGGTAGAGCGGGTACTTGAAACGCGGGCTCGGCGAGCGGTCTGCCTTGAACGTCGGCGAGAAGTAGCCGGTGAAGCGAACGTCGCGCTTCTGGTTGTAGCCGACCGACTGCCAGACGTCGAACATCTCGTTGAACTTCGTGGTGAACTCCTCGGCACTCGTCGAGTTCTTGAGGAGTTCGCGGAACGCCACCACGCTCGCCGCGGCCTGCTCGAACGTGCAGACCTCCTCGTTCGTTCCCTGGTTCCGGAACGGGAACCACGACTGCGCCGACGGCTTCTGGAACCAGCCGACGCTCTCGTTGACGGAACGATCGAGGTAGAAGCTCCTCCGGCCGAAGGCTGCGCCGACATCGGGCTTCGGGTCATCCGGCCCGAGCTTCACGAGCGCGGGGCCGTCGGTCGGCCGGTCGGGGTCCTCGGGAACAGCCTGCTGCGTGCGGCATCCTGCCAGTGCGAGCAAGGCGACGACGGAAGCGACGCGGAAGACGCCGCGGAGCGAGATGCGATCCTGCATGGTTCGTTGGATATCGGATGATGAGGCGCAGTTTCCGCACACTTCGCGCGGCGCCGGGTGCCGTGATGCGGGGTGGATCCACGCCCCTTCACGCCGACGGCCGCCCCGCATCGCCGTCACCGCGATCCACCGGGAAAGGGCGCATCTTGCGGCTGCGGCCGCGGGTATACTCGCGGCCTGGAGGCACTCATGACCATCTCGACCCCGACCATGCTCGCGTTCATCGGCAACCTCGGCCCGCTCGAGTGGACGGTCATCCTCATCATCGCGCTGCTCCTCTTCGGCCGTCGCCTCCCGGAGGTCGGAAAGTCGTTCGGTCAGGGCATCCGCGAGTTCAAGAAGGGCCTCAAGGAAACCTCCGACGAGGTCCAGAAGTCGGACGAGGCATCCGCGCGCCGATCGCTGCCGCAGGATCAGACGATGCGCGCTCCGGAGAGCAGCCAGGAGCGGACCCACACCCACTGAGGTCCCGCGCGGCGCCGGACCCGGTTCCACGCCGATCGAATCCCAGCAGACACCCCGCCGGACGCGCCTCGCGTCCGGCGGTTCGTTTGGTCGCCCGGACGGTCGGCCTCGCTTCCCGCGGAAGCGTGCGACCGGCGTCCACATGACGCGTTCCCCCGCGCGCCCGTCGCCACGCCGCGCCTCGCGCCACGCCGCGCAAGCCACGCCACGCGCCACGCCGCGCAAGCCACGCCACGCCGCGATTCTGAATCCATCCCACATCCCGAGACGGCCGACCCGCCCTACCTTTCGGCCATGATCCGCCGCACCATCGTCCCCGTCATCGCGCTGCTCGGGATTCCGGCGCTCGGGCCCCACGCGCAGGCGCAGGCATCGGCACAGGCTCCGTCGAGCCCGCCCGCCGCGAGCGCCCCGCCGTCCTCGCGCGAGGAGAACGAGCGGCTCGCAAAGGCTGGCGACCCGGTGGCGATGCGCCGCATGGGCCTGCTCGCCGAACTCGAGCGCGACCCTGAACTGGCGGTGCGCTGGTACACGTCCGCCGCGGAACTCGGCGACGCATCCGCGATGACGCGGCTCGGGTACCTCCTCGCGAACGGCATCGGCGCGACGAAGAACGAGGAGACGGCCGTCGGCTGGTACCGCAAGGCGGCCGAAGCGGGCGACGCCGAGGCGATGTCCAACCTCGGTCTCATGCATGCGCAGGGTCGAGGCGTCGCGCAGGACGATGCCGAGGCGGTCCGGTGGTACCGCCGATCATCCGACAAGGGTCACGCGGGCGGCATGTTCAATCTCGCCTCGATGCTCGCGCGCGGTCGCGGCGACGCGGGCGAAGAACGCGAAGCGCTCCGCGAGGCCGTCCTGTGGTACACGCGCGCCGCCGAACTCGGCCATGCGGCGTCGATGAACAACCTCGGCGAGATGCATGCGAACGGACGCGGAACCCCCGAGGACGACGCGCTCGCGGCCACGTGGTATCGACGCGCGGCGGAGGCGGGCAACCCCGAGGCGATGTGCAATCTCACGCTTGCGCTCGCACGCGGGCAAGGCGTCGCGCGCGACCATGCGGAGGCTCTCTTCTGGTGCGTCCTCGCGGAGTCGCTCGCGGAGGGAGAGACGCGGACCGGCGCGCAGAGGCTCGTCGCCCGGCTTTCGTCGCAGGTTCCAGGGGAAACTCTCGACGCCGCCCGACGCCGCGCGACCGAGTGGATCGCGAAGCGTGCGACCCAGCAGCCTGAACCCCCTGCGGGCGCGGCTTCGCGCTGATCGCGCGTGTCGCGGCGCGCGTAGCCGCACATGCCGTCGCGCGCGTCGTCGAAGGTGAACCTCCGGCCGCCCGTAGTCACGGCGTGACGGTGGCGGCCGACAGCCGATGCCGCGCGATCCGATAGAGCAGCGGAACCTCGAGCACCTTGGGATGCATCACGCCATGCTCCCAGACGCCGTCCTCGCCCCACGCGTCGCCGTGGTCGCCGCAGACGATCGTGGTCGCGCGCGCGAAGGCATCGAGCATCGGCGCCAGCTGCCCGTCGACCCACGCGAGGCACGCGCTCTGTCGGCGACGCGCCTCCTCGGCGTCGTTCGTGGCCGCGAAGGGAACGCACGGATTCCGATCGCGCGGCCACGGCGCACCGGCATGCCAGTAGGGCACGTGGGTCTCGCCGACATTGATGAAGGCGAACACGGGGCCGGTGGCGCCCGCGACGGTCGACTGCAGGAACTCGAGCTGCGCGCCGAGCGACCAGCAGTTGCCGGCGTAAAGGTAGTGCTGGAAGTGCCGGACGAGATGGCGCACCGACTCGCGTCGATCGTCGAACCAGCCCGCGGCGCCGGTGCCCGCGGTCAGGAAGCCGAGTCGGTTGAATCCGTCCACGATCGTCTCGCCCTCGAGGGCGATGAGGTCGTGCCCCTTCGACTTCGCCGGGCCGCCGAGCACGCGGACGATCTTTCCGAACTTCGGATTGACGAACGGCTCGTGCCGCGTGCCGTCGCCGGGCGTGAACCCGGCGAACATCGCGCAATGCGACCCGAAGGTGAAGTGGCTCGGCGCCTGCGCCCGCACCAGCGGTCCGACGGCGGAAAGCGCCAGCGGACGCACCGACTCGAACGTGTCGAAGCGGCAGCTGTCGAGGGTGACGAAGAGCAGTGAATCGGGGTGCATCGCACCCTCGCGCCAGACGCCGGGCGCGGCCGCAAGCCGCTGCGCCGGCCCCTCGTGGCTCGCGAAGGCTCGGGCCGCGATCTTCAGGCGGTCGCGCAGGGTCCTCGGCATGGGGGGACTATCGGCAGCACGGCGCCACCATCTTCACGCAAGGCGGACGTGTGCGATCCCCGATTCCCACTGCATCGCCGACCTCACAGGAGACCCTGGCTCCGGAAGGTGCAGCCGAGCAGCTTGTAGAGGATGCGCGCTCCGACGTTCGCGTTCCAATCCTCGCCGCGCGCGCCGGGCGCGACCTCGCAGAGATCGAAGCCGACGACCCGACGGCCGCTCCGGGAGAGGACCTCGAGCAGATGGGCCACCTCGGCGAAGGTGAGCCCGCCCGGAACCGGCGTGCCGGTGTTCGGGCAGTGCTCCGGCGTGAGGCCGTCGATGTCGAAGGAGATGTAGACCTCCTTCGGCAGTCGACGCACGATGTCCTGCGAAATCGCGCTCCACGTTCCGCGCGCGCCGCCAGCGAACTGCCGGTCGCGCAGATGCTGGTCGTAGAAGCACTCGACGCGACCCTTCGAGCCCCCGACGAACGCGCGCTCGCGCGAGCCGAAGTCGCGGATGCCGACCTGCACGAGCCTGCCCACCTTCGGAATGCGCGTCATCACGTTGTGGAAGATGCTCGCGTGGGAGAAGTGGAAGCCCTCGAAGGCCTCGCGCAGGTCTGCGTGCGCGTCGATCTGCAGGATCCCGAGGCCGGGATGGCGTTCCGCGAGTTCCGCGATCAGGCCGAAGGGACTCGCGTGATCGCCTCCGAGCAGCGCGGGAATCGCGCCGCGATCGAGGATCGCGCGCGCCTCCTCCGCCACATGCGCGTTGACGCGCGCGCTCGCCGCGTTCACCGCCGCCAGGGCCTTCGCGTGCGCGCGATTGCCTGCTTCCGCACCGCCCGCTGCGATCACGGGCTCGGCCGCCGCGCGCGCCTTCTTCGAGAGCGTCGCGATGTCACGGGGAATCGGCAGCATGGCGAACCCCGCACGCCAGATCGCGCCGTACTGGAGATCCTCGAGGTCGACCTGCCTGCTTGCATCGAGCACCGCGGCGGGGCCCGACGCCGTTCCCGGGCGGTAGCTCGTCGTCGCGTCGAACGGCACGGGAATCACAACGAGATTCGCCTCCTCGACCTTCGTCGCGAGACCGAACAGACCGTCACCGGTCGCCGCGGCATCGGGATCGAAGTCGGGTGGGATCAGCGGAGCGCCGCGGGCGGACGATGCGGCGATCGCGGCGGCTTTCGGCTTGGAAGTCTGACGGTCGGAGCGCTTGCGCGTGGGCATCGCGTCAATGTAGTGGCGCATCGCGATCCGCGGATGCGCGCTGAGGAATCGTGGGAGAGGAATCGTGGGAGAGGAATCGTGGGAGAGGAATCGTGGGAGAGGAATCGTGGGAGACGAATCGTGGCGCCTGCGACGGCCTGCCCCGGTCGGCATCATGGTCCACGCGGAAGCCATCCTCGACCCGGCACGTGCCGGGCACCAACACGCCACGTGCCAGGCACCAACACGGCACGTGCCAGGCACCAACACGCCACGTGCCAGGCACCAACACGGCACGTGCCAGGCACCAACACGGCACCCGCCAGGCACCAACACGGCACGTGCCAGGCACCGACGCGGCACGTGCCGGGCACCCACACGGCACGTGCCAGGCACCGACGCGGGTACGGAGCCGTCAGGAACTCTGCCTGCGCAGCCGCGCGAGTTCGACGCGCATCTCGGCCAGGCGCGGCGCGTGCGCCGGATCCGCGGCGAGATCGCGTTCCTCGCGCGGGTCGTGCGCGAGGTCGAACAGTTGCTCGACACCCCAGTCGGGCCAGAGGATGTACTTCCAGTCGCGCGCGACGACGGCCTCGGACGCCGGGATGAAGTCGCGGCTCGTGAGCATCGGATGCTCGTAGTAGAACTCGTTCCGCCACGCGGGAGGCTGCGCATCGAGATAGAGCGGCGCGATGTCGCGGCCCTGCATACCGGCGGGCGCCGCGATGCGCGCGGCGGCGAGGATCGTCGGCGCGAGGTCGACGTTCAGCGTGCGCGCATCGTCGGTCGTGCCGCGCCTCGCGGCGGGCATGCGCGGATCCCACAGGATCAGCGGCACGCGGATCGATTCCTCGTACGGGTACCACTTGTCGGCCAGGCCGTGCTCGCCGTGGAGATAGCCGTTGTCCGTCGTGAAGATCACGAGCGTCCGGTCGAGCACCCCCTGACGCGCGAGTTCGTCGATCACGCGGCCGCACGCCGCGTCGACCTCGGTCGCGAGGCGGTAGTAGTTCTTCATCGACTCCTGATAGCGCTCGGGCGTGTCGAAGCGCCATTTCCAGCGGTTTCGCCCCTCGTTTCGATCGTTCGCGAGGAAGGCGGGCAGCGCGCGGAACGCGGCCTCGGTCGCGGTCGGCGGCACAGGCACCGTCGCATCGCGGTAGAGCTCCATGCTCGCGGGCTGCGGCAGATACTGCTTCTTGTTGCCGTCCTCGGCGTGCGTCGCGAAGAACGCGACGGTCAGGCAGAACGGCTTGCCGCTCGGACGCGCGCGCAGGAAGTCGATCGCATCGCGCTCGTTCTTCTCGGTGACGTGGATGCGCGTACCGCCGGGCTGCTCGATCCAATGCGTGCCGTTCGCGAGCGCCGTCGCCGGCGAGTCGTACTCCGCCGCGGGAAACTTGCCGTTGTGCCACTTGCCGATATGGCCGACCCAGTAGCCGTGCGCGCGCAGTTGCGCGGGGAAGGTCTCGCTCCACGGCGTCGCGAACATGCCGAAGGCCCGGTTCCCGTGGCGCGACATCCACTGTCCGGTGAGCATGGTCGCGCGACTCACGCCGCAGATCGATGTCGTCACCGCGTTGTGCGTGAAGCGCACGCCGTCGCGCGCGAGCGCATCGAGGCGCGGCGTCCGCACGACGGGGTTTCCCGCGCAACCGAGCGTGTCGTGGCGCCAGTCGTCGGCGTAGAGGAGGACGATGTTGAGCGGTTCATCCGCAGGTCGATCATGCCGCATCGAGGACGCGTCGACACTCGCGCAGCCCGTCAGCGTCGCGGCGGATGTCGCCAGCATGATCACCGAGCACAGCGCCGCGATGCGGGCCGCGAAAGAGGCGAGCGGCGACGGATGATGTCCCGCGCGTACTCGCGGAGTCGGACGCATGGAGACGGTGCCTTCGCGCATGCTCGGCAGACTACGCGCCCGGCCATCCGTCGTGGTCGGCCATCCGTCGTGGACGGCCACGCATCGCGCGCCGACACGCGCTTCGCTCAACCGCCGCAAGGTCCCCACGCGGCGAGCACCGCCGAGAGATCCGCTGCGTCGGTCGTGCCGTTTCCGTCGACGTCCGCGTTGGGCGAACCCCAAGCGCCGAGCAACGCCGAGAGATCGGCCGCATCGACCGAGCCGTTCCCATCAAGGTCGCCCGCACACGGCGGTACGCCGTCGAAGGCGATCTCGAACGCGAACGGGCCGGGCGCCGCGGGTCCATTTCCACCGAGCCCGATGTAGACCGGCACGCCTGCTTGGAGCGGCAACTCGCGAATCCGCGCAGTCCACGGCGGAGCGTCGCCGTGGCAACCGTTGTCGTCGCACGCGAAGATCGTCGACGCGTCGCCGCAGTCGGTCATCACCGCGATGCGGAGGTCGTAGATACCCCAGAAGTTGGGATCGGTGTCGCTGCAATTTCCCATGGTGTAGGTGCCCGTGTACGGGGGCACGAAGCGCAGGTACTTCGGGTAGCGCAGCGCCTGATCGCCGATCGCGAACGAGCACGGCGAACCAACGAGCGACAGATTCGGGAACTCGAAGTCGAGGCGAATCGACTGCATGCCGAGTGTCGCCTCAAGAAGGTCTTCACCGCACGGTTCCGGTGGCGGCTCCTCGACATCGACCTCGAGCGTCACGTTCGCGGGAAGCGGCCAGATCGGGTTGTCCACGCCAAACGCGAGTACGTACTCCGTGCCGCCGTCGGCCCAGAACTCGACGCGTGCGCCGTTCGGCGCGAGGCACTTGTCGTAGGAGCAGGCGATCGCCGTCGAGGCATCGCCGCACGCCGCGAGCACGGCGACATGCGCGCTGACATCGCCTTGGCAGATGCCGAAGGCGTAGTAGCCGGTCTTCGGCGCGGTCCAACGCGCGTAGTTCGCCTTGTAGATGATCGACGGATGGATCGGCCCCGAGTCGCAGTATCCGGTCATGTCGAGCGCGGGAACCGCGGAGTTCGTCGAGACGACCGTGTCGCCCAACGCAACGGCCGGCGGGTTCGCGCACGGATCGAACGGCGGCTCGATCGCGATCGGCATGAAGGCTGGCAGGCCCGTCGAGGCAGTCGAACCACCGGCCACCACCCACACCGTCTGACCCGCGACCGCGTCGAAGGTCACCGCGCTCGAGAGCGCGCAGTAGTCATCGTTGCACGCGATGACCGCAGCACTCGGCGTGCAGTCCGTCAGAATCGCGAGTTTCGTATTGACCGATGTCCCGCAGGTATTCACCGAGTACCGCCCGCTCGTCGTCGGCGTGAAGCGGTAGAAGTTCGCGCGATGCATCGTGAAGCCGCATCCACCCGCGAGCGTGTAGGAGGTTGTGGTCGTCTGGTTCGCGATGGGCAGGTTGTTGCCGACGGTGAGTTGCGGATTCGTCGGGGCGCACGGGTCGTACGGAGGAGGCGCGGCGCAGTCGCGCGGCGGAGCGCCCGTCGTCGCGCCGACGGCGATGCATGTGTTCGGCGTCGACTCGTAGGCGTACTCGACGAGCGTGCGGCTGAAGGAGTTCGCACCGACGGCGATGCGCGCCCAGCCGTAGCGGAGCTGACCGTCGCCCGCGATGAACTTGAGGCCCACGAGGTTGTCCTGCGCGAGCTTCCAGGTGCCGATCTGCGTACCGAAGGTCGCGTAGCCCGCGCCGTACGAACCGTACGAAGCGACCGTCGTTCCTGCGGGCAGGTTCGACGGCGTCCCGCTCGTCGTTCCCGGGAAGCGCATGAAGCCCGAGCCGTTCGACGACCCCGTGTAGAGCACGAGGTTCGCCATGCCGTCCGCAGGTCCACCTTGGTAGGCGCCCGAGTTGTAGAAGTTGAAGTCCCAGCCCGCGGGCGGACTCGAGGTCGTCGAGGTCGCCTGCGTCTCGAGATTGATCCACAGACCGTTCTGCGTCACGGGCAGCGGGATGTTCACCACGCGATGCACGATCGCGGCGTGGAGGAGATGGAGGTCCGCCGAGAGGGCGACCGCGAGGCCCGCGATCGAAGCCGCGGAAAGTCGCCTTGAGAGCGTGCGGAAACGACCTGGGGTCGACATCGTTCGAAGGTAGTCCGAGTCGGCCGGAGTGCAAGGTCCGGCGGCCTCCTTCTCGGCGGTCCCGCCCTCGAAACGGGTCGGGCGGCGCCATGGCACGCCTGCCCGGAGCCGGTCGGGATCCCGAAATCCGCGGCAGAGGAGTGCCATTTGCAACCTAGGAACGGGGGCTGCTACACTTCGCGGCCTCGGGCGATTAGCTCAGCTGGCTAGAGCACACGCATCACACGCGTGGGGTCGTAGGTTCGAATCCTATATCGCCCATTCCGAGCAGTACCGCGCGAAGGTGCCTGACGTGCGGCTCGACCATCGTGACGGATCGACCACCGGGCCCTCCACCGGGGCTTCCACCGGGACCCCGAGTTCAGGTCCATCTCGGATCCATCTCGGATCCATCTCGGATCCATCTCGGATCCATCTCGGATCCATCTCGGATCCATGATGAATCGACTCACCGAGGTTCGAAGGCCGGACGTGTCTGCTCCGGTCCGACGCCAAGTTTCTCGCCCGGTCTTCGCGGGAGCGCGTCATGCGGGGGGCTCCACCCCCTCCGACTTTGACCCCGCCAGGTCAAGCTCTCGCGCCGAACCTGACGCACGATCGCGCTCTTCTCCACGATCGCGCTCCCCACTCTGAGTCCTCCACGCGAAGCCCGCACGGCGGTCGGAACCGCGACCTCGCACGGGTGGCGCAACTCGGCCTCCACCCGGCATCGCCTTGAGTGACGAGGGTCGACCGAGCGCCTCGCGCGATCATCGCCCGCCCGCATCCGGTCGTGGCGGGTCATCAGGAGAGTTTCGAAGTTCGACCAACCGCTACTTCGCCGGCCACGGGGTGTTCGCGAGCGAGGGGAAGCGCCCTTCCGCGAGTTCGCACACGATCGCGACGGCGCGTGCGGAGGGCCAGCGTTCGGCCGTCGCGGCCGCGGCATCGCCCATCTTCGCAACACGGACGGGGTCGAGGATGCAGCTGCGGATGTGACCCTCGAGCTGCTGGACGTCGCCGGGCGCATGCACGAAGCCCGACACTCCCTCCACGACGCGATCGACGACCGAGCCGCAGACCGACGAACCGAGGACCGCGCATCCCGCCGCCATTCCCTCGAGCACCGCGTTCGGAAACGGATCGGGAACGGGCGATGGATGGATGACGACGTCGGACTCCTTCAGCAGCCGCTGAAGATCGCCCGGTTCGACCCACCCGAGGAACTTGATCTTCGAGGCGAGATCCGCCTCCTGAACGAGCCGTTCGAGCGCTTCCTTGTCGGGCCCGGTACCGGCGACGAAGTACTCGAAGTTCATCGAGTCCGAAGATGCGATCCGCATGAACGCCTTCACCGCGACGTCGTGGCCCTTCAACCAGTTCTGGACCCGACCGGACGACACGAATCGCATCGGGCGGCTCGCTTCGGACCCTCGCGGCCCGCGCCGGTAGAGATCAAGGTCGAGGACGAAGGGAAACGTCACGAGCGTCCGCTCGGGCGCACCCATCTTTCGCAGCCCCGCGACGCCGGTGGATCCGGTTCCGAGGCAGCCCTTCGCACCGGCCAGGATCCATCGCAGCCAGGCCGAACGCAGCCGCTCCTTGAGCCAGTTCCCGCGTCGATCGGGATTGGGCGTATCGGTCCAGATGGCGTAGCTGCGGCCGAACAGCCTGAGAAGGGACAGCATCACCAGCATCGTGAGCGAGTCCCAGCCCGCGACGAGGAAGAAGGTCCGACCGGACGTGAACGCCAGCGCCAGAGTCTGCCAATCGATTCCCAGCGCGCGGCGCTCGTAATCAAGTTGATAGCCTTCGCCTAGGTTCGACTGCCACGGATGCGATCCGAGCGCCTTGTTCCGGTAGCGAACCCGTACCTGCGGATGCGCTTCCGCGATCTTGCGGAACAGGAAGTCGTTGTACGGAGTCAGGTGAGGGCAGAGGATCTGGATCGGCGTCGCCATGAGCAATCCCGAATACAAGGCTGGTCGAATGCCGATCATCGACCGCGGGGAGCGCCCCGGTTGAGGTCTTCCGGGTGCATTGTTTCATCCGAAAGGCCTGCGACCGCTCCGCAACACCCCCGGTCCGGTAGGCCGTAGGTCCTGATCGGCTGCGACGTGATTTAGGGCGCACTCCGCCGGGGAGCCGGGGAGCCGAGAACACGTCCCGCCGTACTCGGACCCTTCGCACCAAGGCGAACCGACGCCGCATCGGGAGTGCACGCACGGACGACACCCAGGAACGTGCGTCGCCTCCGTCAGCGCTCCGTGGTTCGACGGACTCCACTCGGGCGACTCCCGCCCCCGTGTGGCGAAGGGCCTCTCGCGGCAACGCCGGTCCCGGATGACACGAAACGCCTGCGGCGGCACGTTGCAAGAGCGCCTCGCCGCCCGCGAGGACCGCATCCAGCCCTCGATGTTCCGCACGTCAACCGCGCGACGGTCGACATCCCGAGGTCCACCGGACCAGACGGCGGAGCGCCCGACTTCCTGCACCCCCATCGAATAGCCTGGCAGACCGTGAACCGGCGGGACTCGTGCCGGATCGATCAACCGCTCATCGGGCCCGATGCACGACCCGTGCTCTTCCGACGCCGACCATGTCACTCGGGCGCATTCCCGCGATGGGCTACATCGACATCGCCTCCCGAGCCGATGGACGACCAGAGGGCTTCGGTCAGGTTTGCCCGACCCCAGGCAGTGGTTCGGGGATCGAGAAGCGGCATCGAGGAACGGCATCGAGGAGGCATGGATCCATCGCCGCGATCTCGAGGACCGGTCTCGAGCAGGCACATCGACGCAGCGAAGCATCCGTCGCCGCCGAGACAGTCCTTGCCGCG
>JBIIYI010000035.1:0-12151 GCA_044346895.1 Phycisphaerales bacterium | reverse complement strand
CCAGTGCATCTCGATCTTCGCAGGCTCGCGCGGCTTCCTCGACGACGTTCCGGTTCCGGCCGTGAACAAGTTCGAGACGGGTCTCCTCGAGTACTTCAGGACCCAGAAGAAGGACCTGCGCGACAAGCTCGTCGCGTCGAAGTCCTTCAAGGGCATCGAGGACGACTTCAAGGCGGCGGTTGCGGCGTACAAGGCCGCGTTCCGCGCCTGAGCGACGGGGCGCGTCCGGGAGATGCGCCTTCCGCACTTGATTCGAACCAGCCACGAACCAACGACGGGCGCCGAAACGGCGCCCGTCGTTCTTCATCCGCGTGGGCTCCAGCGGCGGAGCGTGCCCCCGCCCCCAATACGGTGCCTGGCACCAACCATGCACCAACCAGGGTGGTGCCATGATGATCGGGTTGGTGCCGGACACCACCGTCCCGCGACGGTTTCTACTTCACTGTGACGGATCATCGCCTCTCGAAGGATGCGACCGTGCACCAACCGCGCACTCCGTGTTGGTGACGCGTTGGTGCCAGGTTGGTGCCAGGCACCGCCATCAGGGCGCCGCCATCATCCCGAGGCCGGCCCCGAGACCGACCTCCGTCGCGAACCCGAGCAGTTCGCGCGCGCGCGCGACGGTCGCCACGCTGTGACGCACCTCGCCGGCGCGCGCGGGCTGGAAGTCGATGGTCGCCGGCCTCCCGAGGACTCGGCCGATGGTCTCCGCGAGCGTCCGGATCGAGGTCGCTCGGCCGGTCCCCACGTTCATCACGGTTCCGCCGAGCCGCGCGGGCGCGTCGATCGCAGCGATCACCGCGCGCGCCGCATCCGACACGTGCACGAAATCCCGCGTCTGCTCGCCATCGCCGAAGATCGTGGCGGGGAGCCCGGCGCCGATGCGGGTCATGAAGCGCGGGATCACGGCGGCGTACGCGTTGTTCGGATCCTGACGCGTCCCGTAGACGTTGAAGAACCGCAGCGCCGCCGCGTCGGGCGCGCCCGGCTCCTGCGCGAGCGCCCGCAGCATCCGTTCACCCTCGACCTTCGTCTCGCCGTAGGGCGACATCGGTCTTGGCTCCATCGCCTCGTCGTGGGGCGCGACATGGTCGCCGTAGGCGCTCGAACTGGCGGCGAACACGATGCGCGCGACGCCGGCGCGGCGGGCTTCCGCGACGAGCGTCGCGGTTCCGCCGACGTTGACGCGGCGGTAGAGGTCCTCCGCCGCCATGCTCTCCGCGACGCTCGACCGTGCGGCGAGATGCGCGATCGCCGACACGCCGGCGACCGCACGCGCCGTCGCCGACGGAGACTCGAGCGAGCCCTCGATCACCTCGATCTCGTTCCAGACGCGGGCGAGGTTCCCGGCGTTTCCGCTCGAGAAGTCATCGAGCACGCGCACCCGCCGTCCGCGCGCGACGAGCGCCTCGCAGAGGTGCGAACCGATGAATCCGGCGCCTCCGGTCACGAGGATCGGACCGCTCATGTCATCTGCTCCGCCACGAGTATCGCGGCGAGCGCCTCGAGCGCGGCGTGGACGCCGCGCACGCTCGTCTCGGCGTCCATCGACGGCCCGCCGCGCATGGCCGCCTGCTCGGGCAGTTGCGGGACGTGGATGAAGCCGGCGATCGCGGGAATCCTCCGGTCGAGCAGGCGGAACATCAGCTCGTTGCAGAGGAAGCTGCCCGCGGAGAGCGAGAGCGCCGCCGCCACTCCGCTCGACTCGCATGCGGCCGCCATCGCGCGAAGCGGCAGCGTGCTGAAATGGGCGTCGGGCGCGCCCTCGACGACCGGCACGTCGACGAGTTGCACGCCGGCGTTGTCGGCGATGCGTGCATCGCGCAGGTTGACGGCGACGCGCTCGAACGTGATCGCGTCGGCCCTGGCGCTCTCGCCGAGCGCGACGACCGCGTCGGGCGCGAGCGCATCGACCTGCGGCGACGCCGCAGCCCACGCGCTCCCGTCGGAGACGCCGGTGACGACCGGAAGCGTCGCGAACGCGAGCGATCCATGCGTCAGGGGCATCGCGTGCAGGAGCCCCGCGATCCGCATCGTCGGATTCACCGGACTTCCTCCGAAGGGTTCGAAGCAGGTGACGAGGATGAGCGGACGCCGCGCGCTCACTCGCCGATGTCCTCGGCCCAGAGATCGGGCTTTTCCTTCTGGAGGCGCCGCATCAGCGCGATGCACCGGCGGTCGCGCCGGACGATGAGCTGGACGCCGTTCTGCTTCATCCACTTCTCGGCGCCTTGGAACGTGACGTTCTCGCCGATGACGACGCGGGGGATCTTGAAGAGGACCGCCGTACCCGAGCACATGCAGCAGGGCGAGAGGGTCGAGACGAGCGTCAGTCGCCGCCAGTCGCGGCGACGGCCGGCGCGGCGGATGCAGTCGACCTCGGCGTGCGCCGTCGGATCACCCGACTGGACGCGCTGGTTGTGGCCGGCAGCGACGACGTTGCCGTGCTCGTCGAGCAGCGAGCTTCCGATCGGAATGCCGCCCTCGCGCCAGCCCTTCTCGGCCATCGCGATCGCGGCGTCGAGGCCGCGGCGGATCCACGCTTCCTTCAGCGGGGGAAGGGCGGACTTCGCCGTGGCCGCCGACTTGCGCGTTCCCGCCGTCGTCGAAGCGGCCTTCGGACTCGCACGACGAGTCGTGGAGCCGGTGGTGCGCGCGGACGGCTTCGCGGTGGAGCGGGTCTTCGCGGCACCCGTCTTCGCGGCACCTGTCTTCGCGGAACCTGTCTTCGCGGAACCCGTCTTCGCGGCACCTGTCTTCGTCGACTTGCGGACGGTCGTCTTGCGCATGGAGGTGTCCCTTCTGGACGTGCATTCCGTTCGCCCGCTGCTCCGGTTCGCGACGATCGGATCGGTGGAGCCGCTAGTTCGGGAGTTCGCCCTGCACCGGAAGCGGGGTCGGCGCAGCATAGTCGTCGGAGCGGAGGATGTAGAGCGCGTGCTGCGCGCGCGAGCAGGCGGTGAGCAGCGCCTCGTACGACACATTCTCCGCGTCGCCGCGGACGTCGTGCAGGATGACCGCGGGCGCCTCGAGGCCCTTGAAGCGGTGGAGCGTCTCCCAGCGGAGGCACGGCGGCTCCGAATCGTCGCGGGTGAAGGACTCGGCGAGTGGAACGAGGGGAATGCCGCAGACGTTGTCGATGTCGGCGAGGCACCCGCGGTCGCGCCGGAAGGGCGAGAGGAGGACGATGTCCTCGTGCCGGACGCCTTCGCCGTCGACGAGGTGCCGGACGATCCTCGAGATCGCCGCGCGCTGCGCGGCCTGATCGCCCGCCGCGAACTCCGCGACCACGACGGGCTGGCCTTCGCGCACCGAGGGCGGCGCCGTGATGCCCGCGAGCCGTGCGGGGTCGAGCGAGCGGAGGAAGTCCGTGATCGAGACCGAGTTGCGCAGATTCTCGGTGAGAAGCAGCGGGCGACCGAAGCGCTCCTCGATCGACGCCGGGTCGGCGCGGCGGTAGATCGCCTGATTGGGATCGTGGAAGAAGGCGATGCGCGTACCCGGACCGGCGAGCGCCGACAGCGCATCGAGCATGGGTGGCGTGAAGTCCTGGCCCTCGTCGATCACGATCGCGTCGAAGGCGCCGAGGGTGCCGGCGCGGGATTCGGCCGCGAGAAGCGCGATGAGGGCGTCGAATCGATCCGCGGGCTCCCCCGCAGGGTCGGGCTCGCGGGCCTTGGCGTGCGCCACGCACTCGGCGAGTGCGTGCAGGTTCGCGACCACGCACCGCTCGGACCGCAGCGTGGCGAGCGGCGTCGCGCGGGTCACCGGCCGCGCCCTGCACGCGCGTCCGAGCACCTTCGCGAGCGGCTCGTTGAAGCAGGTCATGAGCGTGCGTCGCCCGTCGGCGATCTCGCGCCGGGCGCGGTAGACGGCGGCGTAGGTCTTCCCCGTGCCGGCGTAGCCCTCGATCTGGACGCGATCGAGGCGGTAGGTCGCGTCGACGATGCCGCGGACGGGGCGCATGACGTCGTGCTCGACGATGCGCGCGTTCGAGATCTCGTCGCGCACGTAGAGCGCCGACTTCATCATGGGGAGGATGTGCCGGTCGACGATGCGGCGGACGGGGGAGGAAGCGCCGAGCGGGACTTCCGGATAGCGCGCCGCGAGGGCGTCGAACATGTCCTCGAGCCGACGCAGGAGATTCGCAGGATTCCGGCATTGAGCCGCCCCGAGCAGATGGTTGCGGACGTCGATCGGAATGGTGTTGAAGTCGACGTGTGCGTCGATGAGCGCGAGGTACCAGCCGTGCAGGTAGGGGGGGCGCCGCTCCTCGTGGGTGCCATAGTGGGCCAACGCACGGACGAGGGCGTACATCGCGCTGATCGCCTGCCGAGGCGCCTCGCGTTCGTGCGTGCGGATCTGGCCGCGGACCTCGCGGTGCCAGCCGTGCTCCGGCGAGTGGCGGAAGTCGCCGCCCTTCACCTCGATGACGAGCATGCCGCGGTCCGGATCGATGACGACGAAATCGAGCTCGCGCGTGCCGACCGAGTCGGGGTCCTGGACGAGCAGGTTCTGGATGACGATCCAGGGCTTGTCGGAGAGCGCGTCCTCGAGGCATCGGCGCATGACGAGCTCGGGCTCGTTGGCGGCTCGTTCGGCTCCCTCGCCGCGTACTTCATAGGGGACGGCAGGGAAGAACTGGGCCATGGGACGAGGGTAGATCGGCGGGGTGCGGCATTGATCGCCAACTTCGGACGCGGCGGTTGGCGGAAGTGCTGCCAAGTGCGCGGCGACGGTGCCGGGCTCGGAAATGGTGCCAAGGAAATGGTGCCAAGCACGTGCCGAGAGGTTCCGCGAGGTGCCCGGCACGTGCCGGGCACCGGATGCTCGGAAATGGTGCCAAGCACGTGCCGGGAGGTTCCGCGAGGTGCCCGGCACGTGCCGGGCACCGCGTGCTCGAGGTGTAAGGCGCTGGAAGTCAGAGTCTTGCGGGAGCCGAGTCGCGTGCTCGCCACGTGCCGACTCGTGCCAGGCACCACCCGCCACGTGCCGGGTGCCGTCTTCCTTCTCTCACTCGCCACGTGCTGTGCGGTGCCAGGCACCACCCGCCACGTGCCGGGTGCCGTTTCCGGGTGCCGTTCCCGCATGGCGTGTGCCGCTTCGCCTTCGCCGGGTTCTCGTGTTCGACAAGTCCCGCGATCGTCACGTGCCGCCGGTTGCGAGGCGCCCGCGACGCATGCTCCAGTCATCCACGTCATGCCGCCAGCGGCGTGCCGGGCTCCCGACGATCCTGCCGGAAAGTAACGCGGCCCGCGCATGTGCGCGGGCCGCTGGTCTGTCCTTGAGATGGTCGTCCATGCGCGGTCGTCGTTCCTCGCCCGGCATCGGGCGGCGCTTGCTCCTCGTCACTCACTCCTCGTCACTCACTCCTCGTCACTCATTCCTCGTCGTGGAACTTGAGCGCCTCGCTGTCGGCGTCGGAGTTGTCGTAGTGCGACTGGAACACCGTCCCGCTGCGCTCCTGCTCGTCGCGCAGTTCCTTCATGCGCTTCCACTCGTCCATCGTCACGACCACCTCGCGCGCCACCGAGCCCTTGTGTTCGCCGAGGATGCCCGCGAGGCCCATCTGATCGACCAGCCGCGACGCACGGCCGTAGCCGATCGCAAGCCGACGCTGCAGGAGCGACACGCTCCCGCGACCCGACTCGATGATGATCTCGACGGCCTTGTCGAAGAGTTCGTCGCGCTCGGCCTCGGCCGAGCCGCCGTCGCCGGCCTCGCCCGAGCCTCCACCGCCGGCGACCTGGCCCGAGCGGATGGTGAGGAGCTGCCGCTCGAAGCTCGGCGCCGCGACGTTCTTGAGGAACTTCGTCACCGCGCGGGCTTCCTTGTCATCCACGAGCGTGCCCTGGCAGCGGCGCGCGTCGGTCTGGCTCGGCGTGACGACCAGCATGTCGCCCTGTCCAAGCAGGAGTTCCGCACCCTTCTGGTCGAGCACGATGCGGCTGTCGGTGCCGGAGGCGACCTTGAAGCCGACGCGGCAGGGCATGTTCGACTTGATGAGGCCGGTGACGACGGTCGCCTGCGGACGCTGCGTCGCGAGGATGAGGTGGATGCCGACGGCGCGCGCCTTCTGCGCGATGCGCACGATCGACTGCTCGACCTCCTTGTTCGTCATCATGAGGTCCGCGAGCTCGTCGATCACGAACACCATGTACGGCAGCTTCTTCGGCACCTTCGCCCACTCGACCTCGTCGGCGGGCGCGATGGTCTCCTTCAGCTCCGACTCGCTCAGCGCGTTGAAGCCCTTGATGTCGCGGACGCCCGCCTCCTTCAGGAGTTCGTAGCGCTCCTCCATCTTGTTGACGGCCCACTCGAGGATCGCCGCGGCCTTGCCCATCTCGGTGATGACCGGGCACGCGAGGTGCGGGATCTCGCTGAACTGCGCCATCTCGACCATCTTCGGATCGACGAGGACGAGCTTGAGCTCGTCCGGGCGCTTCGTGTAGAGCCACGACATGATGATCGTGTTCATGCAGACCGACTTGCCCGAGCCGGTCGTGCCGGCGATCAGCATGTGCGGCATCTTCGTGAGGTCGAGGACGAGCGGCTCGCCGGCCGAGTCCTTGCCGAGGAACATCGGGAGCATCATGCCCGACGCGTGTCCGCTCGACATGAGCTCCTTGAGGCGCACCTTCTCCTTCTGCTTGTTCGGCACCTCGATGCCGACCGCGGTGCGGCCGACCATGTTCGGGATGATGCGCACGTTCGGCGCCTGCAGCGCGCGGGCGATGTCCTTCGCGATCGTCTCGAGGCGCGCGACGCGCGTTCCCGCAGCGAGCTCCACCGAATAGAGCGTGACGACCGGGCCCGACTCGATGTGCGTGATCTCGCCCTCGAGGCCGTAGTTCGCGAGGCTCTGCGTGAGGACGCCCGCCTGGTCGCGGACGTACGCCTCCATCTTCTCGCTGTAGTTGCCTTCGGGCTCCTCGAGCAGCTCGAGCGTGGGGAACTGGTAGCCCTCGTAGTTCTCGGTGCGCGGAATGTCCTCGTCGCGCAGCTGCGTGGTGGCCGCCTTCGCGGTCATCTTGATCGGAAGCCGCTCGATCTTGGCGCGGAGCTCATCCTCGGAGAGCGGCGCACGCGCGCCGCCGTCGGCGTCGGGCTTCGTCTCGGCGACGGCCGCGGCGGACCTCGAAGTGGTCGCGACGGCCGCGACCGATTCGGTCTCCTCGCACTCGTCGCCGGCTTCGGCGCCGGCCGCATCGCTCGAGCCGTCGACATCCTCGACATCCTCGATATCCTCGATCTCGTCGATCTCCTCGGTATCCGCGTCCTCCGCGTCCTCCGCGTCCTCTGCATCCTCGTCCGAAACGGCATCCACCGCCGCGGGCCTCGCCACCGCCACCGCGGGCCGTGCCTTCGAGCGACGCGCGCTCGACGCACGACGTCCGCCGGCGACCGCAGGCTGCGGGAACATCGCGGAGAAACGCTCGCGCAGCGCGGCGAGGTGGCTCTTCCAGTCGGTCTCCCACACGGGTGCGAGGAAGCCGAGCGAGCGCTTGATCGCGCCGGGCAGCATCGCGACGAGCGCGTCGGCGGCCACGATCGCGCCCACCGAAAGCGACGCGAGGAAGATGATCGATGCGCCGACGGGGCCGAAGCGCGCGTGCATCTCATCGGCGAAGAACATCGGGACGAGGCCCGCGTCGACGCCGGTCAGCGGGCCGACCGTCGGGAACCACTCCGCGTGCAGGCCGCCGAACGCGCACATCGCGATCAGGCAGCCGACGAATCGCACGAAGGGATGCGCGAGCGTGCGGCCCATCGCGGTGAAGGCGAGGATGACGCCGAGGTAGACCACCGGGATCCACACGCCGAACCCGAGCGTCGAGTACATCCAGTACGCCGAGGCGGCGCCGAAGCGGCCGCAGAGGTTCTGCGGCGGGTCGGTCGGACTCGCGACCACGTGCGTCGGCCAGTCGGTCGAGCGGAAGCTCGCCAGACTCGCGAACAGGCACACGTAGAGCGCCGCAAGCAGCACCCAGACGATGCGCCGACGGTTCAGGTCGCCGTCGTTGCCAGGAGTGGTCACATCCGTATCGACCTCGGACGCGCCAGCGCGCGTCGAGGCATTCCGAGCGGTCTTTGCCATGGTCCCGATATCGGCTCGGCGACCGCGAAAAGGTCAAGGATCGCACGGCCGGCGGCCCGGGGTGAA
Source organism: Phycisphaerales bacterium (assembly GCA_044346895.1). GTDB lineage: Bacteria > Planctomycetota > Phycisphaerae > Phycisphaerales > SM1A02 > QWPT01. The sequence continues at coordinate 3,987 of JBIIYI010000035.1, read as the reverse complement.
CGGCCCGACGGACGCCGCGGACCGACGCACTTCCAACGCCCGGTCGGCCGCGCGTTCCCAGCACGACCAGGCGCGCTTCGGATCCCCGGTCGTCCACCCGGGCATCTCCCCGCTTGCCATCCCGGGAATCGCCCCGCTCGCCCGCCGCGCGCCCCCCGGTCGCCCCGGGCGCGGCCTTCCCGCTACCTTCCCCACCATGCACTTTCGGCTCGTCGACCGCTTCCTCGAACTGACCGACACCTCCGCCGTGGGCGTCAAGAACGTCACCGCGGCGGAGGAGTATCTCCAGGACCACTTCCCGGGGTTCCCGGTGCTGCCCGGCGTCTTCATGGTGGAGGCGCTCACGCAGGCCGCCCGCGCGGTGATGGAGAAGCGGGGGACGCCGCGGATGGTGCTCGGCGAGGTGAAGGCGCTCCGCTACGGCAGCTTCGTGCGCCCGGGCGAGACCCTGAAGGTCGAGGTCACGCTCGAGAAGACGAAGGACGACGGCACGGCCGTCTTCAAGGCGCAGGGGACGGTCCTCCGGGGCGCGTCCGACCCGTCGGCCCCCTCCGAAACGGCGGTCGCGGGCCGCCTTATACTGCGCCCCCTCCGGAACGAAGCGTTTCGGGACCTTGCATGACGCGGCCGCACATGGCCGCTGTGGAGACCGTGATGGCCAAGAGCCGCGAAGACATCGAAGCCGACGTTCGTGACGTACTTGTGGATGCCCTCGGCGTGGACGAGGAGGACGTCGTCCCCAAGGCCACCCTGAAGGGCGATCTCGGCGCCGAGAGCATCGATTACCTCGACATCGTCTTCCGTCTCGAGAAGAAGTTCTCGACGCCGGAGAAGCCGTTCAAGATCGCGCAGGGCGAGCTTTTCCCCGAGAACCTGATGACCGACCCGACGCTCGTCGAGAACGGCAAGGTCACGGCGAAGGGGCTCGCGCTCCTCAAGGAGAAGGTTCCGCACGTCGCCCTCGGCGACTTCGAGTCGGACCCGCAGATCACGAAGCTGCCGACCCTGTTCACGGTCAAGAGCCTCTGCGACTTCGTCGAGCGCAAGCTCGCGGCGTAGGCCGGACGTCGCATCGGGTTTCGTCTGGAGGTCCCGTGCGCTGGATGTGGATCGACAAGGTCATCGCCTTCGAGCCGCGGAAGCGTCTCGTCGCGGTGAAGAACGTCTCGCTCGCCGAGGAGCACCTGCACCAGCACTTCTCCGCGGAAGGCGGGCTTCCCGCCGCGCCGGTGATGCCGAACTCGCTGATCCTCGAAGGGATGGCGCAGACCGCGGGCATCCTCGTCGGCAGCGTGCACGACTTCCGCGAGAAGGTCGTGCTGGCGAAGGTGGTCGGCGCGACGTTCGAGCGCGACGTCACGCCCGGCGAGACGATCCGCTACGACGCCACCATCGAACGCATGGACGACATGGGCGCGAGCACGGTCGGCATCGTCGACCGCTGGTCCTTTGCAGACGACGCGTGGGCGCCGGTGGGCCGCATCGAGCTGATGTTCAGCCACCTCGACCAGAACCGCGCGGGCGTCGAGTTCCCCGAGGAGAACTTCGTCTTCGGCGAGAACTTCCGCACGCTGCTCGAGGGCGCGGGGCTGAAGAAGTTCGTGTCGTGACTCGAGCGTTCGTTTTTGAGCGCTCGCGACTGGCGGGCTGCTGAAGATTCGCTCCATGTGCCGCTTTCGCGCGCTTTGGCGCGCTCCACGCCAAAGGTCGGCGCCGCGGCGGCGACCGTCACGTCGTTCGAGCGCTCTCGATCCCTCACGCCGACGCTTCGAGCGCCACCGCCGGCACCGCCGGAAAGTCGACCTCGGTCTGGTGGATGTGGTTGAAGAGCGCGGTGAACGTCATCGCCGTGATCGCGGCGACCACCTCGATCGCCGCGCGATCGTCGAATCCAGCCGCGCGGAAGGCGGCGAGCTCCGAGTCGGTCACGTTCCCGTTGCGCTCGATCACCGCGCGGGTGAAGTCGAGGAGCGCCTGCGAGCGCGCATCGCCGGCGACGCCGCGCCGCGCATCGAGCGCCTGCGCGCCCCCGACCCCGGCGCCCGCCGCGACGCGCGTGTGCGCGGCCACGCAGTAGCCGCAGTGCCGCGACTCGGCGGCGTGGAGCATCACCAGCTCCTTCTCCGCCTTCGTGATCGCGCCGCTCGTTCCGATCGCGCGCATGAACGCGGTGAAGGCCGTGAAGATCTCGGGATTGACGGCGATTCCCTTGTAGATGTTGATGGGCGCGGAGGCGAGGACGCGCGCGGCGTCTCCGGTCGCGTCCTTGGGTTCGACGATGGCGAGGCGTGGCATGGAGGCTCCGTTCTCCGGCCGCGATGGCCGGGAGCGCTCGGAGGCCTGCGTCGCCGGGGAGGATTCGAGCCGCGCTCTCGAAGGCGGGAAGTCGTGCGCTCAAAACGCGAGCCCGCCCCGCGGACGAGGCGGGGCGGGCGCGTGCAGGCAAGACGGGACGGGGTGCTCCTCAGTCACCCCGTCCCGCACGGAGTCATTGGGAGCCCCGATCGGGGAGGCGATCCGATGCGGGGCCGATCCAAGGTCGAATCCCAGGGCGAGGCCCGTGGATTCGAGGCCGTCGGCGCCGCGGAGTCCCTTACGCGGCGGTCGACAGGAGAAGAGTCGATTCCAGTGCGCCGGAAGCAAGCGCTCAGGTCGATTCCCACGCCATTCCTGCATGCGGAAGGGTCGGTCTGCGCGGGCTGGCGGGGCTGCACGGTGGAGATGCTGCGGAGATCCCCGTGGAGATGCCCGCGGAGATCTCCGCCGGGCGGCGCATTACCATGGCCTCGTGGCCCGCCATCTCGCCATCTACACCGGCAGTTTCGATCCCATCAGCTACGGGCATCTCGACATCCTGCGCCGCAGCCGCGGGATGTTCGACGAGGTCGTCCTCGCGATCGGACGCAATCCGAACAAGGAGGCGCTCTTCACGTTCGAGGAGCGCCTCTCCCTCGCGCGCACCCTCGTCGCGGAGATGCTCGCGAAGGAGTCGGCGGGCGCGCTCGTGCGCGTCGACCACTACACAGGCCTCACCGTCGACTACGCGAAGTCGGTGAACGCCTGTGCGATCGTGCGCGGCATCCGCAACATCACCGACCTCGCGAGCGAGTGCCAGCTCGCGATCACGAACCGCCAGGTCGCGGGCATCGAGACGGTGTTCATCGTGACGGGCGAGAACTTCGCCTACACGAGCTCGAGCCTCATCAAGCAGATCGCCGCGCTCGGCGGCTCGCGCGCCGCACTCTCGTCGCTGGTCCCGCCGGTCGTGGTCGAGGCGCTGCGCGCGAAGCGCGGCGACCCGTCGAACCCGATCGGGAAGCTCGCCCGCGACGGGCTCGTCGAGTAGGTCGCGCCATCGCGAGGTGGTACCCTCCCGCGCCCATGACCGCCTCGTCGTCGACCACCTTCCGCGTCATCTCGATCGGCACCCTCGCCGCCAACCCCCACTGGGGCGAGCGGGGCGCCGTGCGTCCGCCGCACGCGACCACGACGCTCATCGTTTCGGGGAAGGCGAAGATCCTCGTCGACCCGTCGCTTCCGGCGCAGGCCCTCGTCCCGAGGCTCGTCGAGCGCGCGGGGATCGGCCCCGACGACGTCACGCACGTCTTCCTGACGCAACTGAGCCCGATCCACCGTCGGGGCATCCTCGCCTTCGAGCGCGCCGAGTGGCTCGTCTCCGAGCGCGAGCGCGAGGCGATCGGCGTCCAGCTGATCGAGAAGATCAGGGAGGCCCACGAGGCGCGCGACGAGGACCTCGTGAAGACGATCGGGCAGGAGATCGCGGTCATCGAACGCTGCCGTCCGGCGCCGGACAAGCTCGCTCAGGGCGTCGACCTCTTCCCGATGCCCGGCGTCACGCCCGGCCTCACCGGCATCCTCCTTCCCGGACGCAGCGGCACCACCCTCGTCGCGGGCGATGCGGTCGCGACGGTCGAGCATCTCGGCGCCGGGCAGGTTCTCACGCCCTGCTTCGACCTCGAGGCGGCG
>JBIIYI010000034.1:0-12153 GCA_044346895.1 Phycisphaerales bacterium | reverse complement strand
CACGCGACCCGATGAACTCGGATGTGCGCGTCCCGCGCGCATCGAGTGCACCAGACGGCCTCCGCAGCCACGGGGGCCACGAAGAGGATCTTCGCGTGCCGCAGGGCTTCCACACCGACTCGTCCGACGCACCTTCTCGCGCCAAGGGCGTGCCTTCCGCTCCTTCCAGCGCCCAGTCGGCCGCGTGGGGCGCGGCGAGCATCCTCACCCTCGGACTCGCGGCTCCGCTCGGCCAGTTCGCGCTGATCGGCTGCGCGGCGTCACCCTCGCGCGCGGATGCAGGTGCGCGCGGCACGGGCGAGTCCGCCGAGATCGAGCCGGTTTCGGCCGAACTTCCGCGTCCAGCCGCCCGTCGGCTTCCGGAGCGGGTCGTGTTCTCCGACGAGCCTGATCCGGCGAACGCCGACGCGCCGACCGATGCGCAGGCGCTCGCGCAGGGGCTGGGAGATCCCGCATTCGCGGCAGGGTCGAACGGCCGCTCGGCCCGTGGTGGAGCCGAAGGCGAGGTCTCCGGTGCCGACGTCGTCGGATCGACGGACTCCGGCCTGGTGGAAGCACTCGCCGGCTCGTACGAGGCCGACATGCAGGCGCTCGCCGCGATGAAGGCCGACCGCGCGCGCGGTCGTGCGCCAACCACCCCGCCTGCCACGCCGGTCGACGCGAGGAATCCCGACGCGGGAGATTCCGCGTCGTCGACGGGGATTTCCGCATCGAACCCTGCTGCGAACCCTGTTACGAACCCCGCCTCGATCCCTGCTTCGAACCCCGCTTCGAACCCTGCTTTGCAAGGCGCGAATGCCGCTGCGACTCCCGCGCCCACGACGACAAACACGACCGCGCCCACCGCTGCGGTGACCGAGACGGCGTCGGCGAGCACGAGCTCCGCGGCCAGCGTGAACTCCGCGGATTCGGGCGCGTCATCGACCGGACCAACCACCGCGCCGGGCGAGGCAACCCCGACCGGTGCAGGCCAATCGAGCCTCCCGGCCACCACGGCCGCCACGGCCACCACGAACACCACGGCCACGACGAACACGCTTGGCACCCCGACCGATTCCGCCGCGACGAACGCACCCGAAAGCCTCGCCAACCGAAGCCTCGAACTGCCGCCGTCGCCGTCGAGCATTCCGACCGATCCGACCGAACTGACGCGACTTCTCGCCGAAAGCCTCGCCCGCCGCGGTGGTACGAGCACCGAGCCCTCGCGCGACTGGCTCGCCTACGCCGCGCTCGCGATCGGAGAACCGTCGCTGTCGCTGCCGAAGGACTTCGGTCACGACCTTCTGCCGGCCGAGCGCGAGCGCATCGAGAAGGCGCACGCGGCGTTCGCCGCCGTCGGTCGGTTGCTCGCCCAGGGTGGCGAGATCGATCCGACGACCGCGGAAGGCCTCGTCGCCGCGCTCACGGGCGGGCCGAAGCTCGAGATCCCCAAGGTCGAGTTCTGCACGAAGGTCGAGAGTTTCGGCCGTTTCGCGCCGCTCGGGAGCGACCGCTTCCTCGCGCGCTCGAACAGCCGCTTCATCCTCTACACCGAGCTTTCGGGCTTCATGAGCGAGCTCGACGAGGGCGAGTTCGTCACCCGGCTCGCCACGCGCGTCTCGATCGAGAGCGAGCGCGACGGCATCGAGGTCTGGGCCCGGCAGCCCGCCTGGACCGCCGTCGTCGATCGCAGTCCGACCCGTCGCGCGGACTTCTTCGTGGGCGAGATCGTCGGCGTCAGCGAGTACCTCTCGGTCGGGAGCTACCGGCTCAAGATCGAGATCCGCGACGAGGCGAGCGGTCGGGTTGCGACCGCATACCACCCGCTGCACGTGGTCGCCGACCCCTCGATGGCCGCCGTCGGCGATTGAGCCGCGCACCGGGGTAGGTCCGTCGGCGTCGATCGAAGCGACCCGCTCGCGCCGGGGACACCCGGTATCCTCCCGGCCGTGCGCCTCATCCAACGGACCAACGGCACCCCGCTCTCAAGCCCCGACCGCGATTTCCTTGCGATCGAGGGTCTTCCGGCGTCGGAACTCCGCCGGCTGATCGATCACGCCGAGCAGCTTCTCCCGATCGCGGTCGGCGATGCGCCGTCGCAGGAGCGGCTCCGCGGGCGCGTGATCGCCAACATCTTCTTCGAGGACTCGACGCGGACCCGCGTCAGTTTCGAGATGGCCGCGCGGCGGCTCGGCGCCGACGTCGTCCTGCTCGGTTCGAGCGGTTCGAGCGCGTCGAAGGGCGAGACCCTCGTCGACACCGCGCTCAACATCGAGGCGATGGGTGTCGATGCGATCGTCGTCCGCACATCGATCTCCGGGGGCGCGGCCCTCGTGGCGAACGCCGTCCGCTGCCCTGTCATCAATGCAGGAGACGGGCGTCATGAGCATCCGACGCAGGCGCTGCTCGACGTCCTCACGCTGAAGCTCCGGCTTGGCGACGTCGAGGGCCGGAAGGTCGCGATCGTCGGCGACATCGCCAACTCCCGAGTGGCGCGGTCGGCGACACACGCGCTCGTGGCGCTTGGCGCACATGTCCAGATCGTCGGTCCGCCGACCCTCGTCCCGCGCGGGTTCGAGTTGCTCGCGAAGGGCCCCGGCAGTATCACGATCTATCACGATATTGACGCGATCATTCGCGATATTGATGCGATCATGATGCTCCGCATCCAGATGGAGCGTGCGGCTGGCTCAGGTATTGCGCCCGACTACCGCAGCACCTACGGCCTCACGGTCGCGCGGCGGAAGTTGCTGCGGCCGGGGGTACCGATCCTCCACCCGGGGCCGGTCAACCGGGGCGTCGAGATCGACGAGGAAGTCGCGGACGACCCGGTCGAAAGCGTCATTCTGGCGCAGGTCTCGTGCGGTGTTGCGGCGCGCATGGCCGTACTCCTGCGGGCGCTGGCGTCCTGACCTCTGAAGGCGACGCTCCGAAGGCCCCCGTGCGAAGGCTCGCGGGCCTGTTTCGGGCACGACCGCGGGTCGCCGCAGGGGGGTCCGGCGCCGCCGCCGGATCAAGAGTTCGATCGAATCCTCAAATATCGAACGGATGCGTGCCGATAAGGGCGGCACTCCCAGGTCCCTCCCGGTGGATGGTCCTGTGGGGCTTTCACGGCAACAGCCGGAGTCCAGCCCGTGCATCCCATCGAGCAAGCTCCTCCCGTCGATTCACGCCCGCAGGCAAACGTCCGCAGCGCCCGCACGCGACTGCGCCGCGCGTTGCAGGCGTTTGCAAGCGCCGCAGCACTTCTCGTGCTCGCCGGTTGCGAGGTCGACTCCTACTTCGACCCAAGCCGCACCGGCTACTTCGAGCACACGCCGACGACGATGCCGGTGCTGTCCCGGCTCGACGTGATCGACGAGGCCGGACTCGCGGCGCGCAAGACCGCGCCGCCGACGGCCGAGGACCTCGTTCCCGGTGAACTGAAGTATCGACTCGCACCGGGCGACGTCGTCCGCATCGAGATCTTCGAGCTCCTCGCCCCCGGCGAGACCGAAGTGCTCGAGCGCGTGATCGACCAGACAGGCAACATCCCGATCAAGCAGCTCGGCGACGTCGTCGCCGCAGGCCTCACCGTCGAGGAGTTCCAGAAGGAGATCGAGGCGAAGGCCGCCCGCATCATCCAGAACCCACTCGTCTCGGTCTCGCTGGAGCGGGGCCAGGGCTTCCAGTTCACGATCTACGGCTCCGTGCAGTCGACCGGCGTGTTCGCCCTGACGCGCCCCGACTTCCGGCTGACCGAAGCGATCGCGCTCGCCGGCGGCACGCTGTCGACCACGCAGCGCGTGACCGTCATCCGCGCCGCGCCGCTCGACGACACGCTGAATCCGATCTATCCCGAGCCGCAGGCCGGGAAGTCGGGAGCCGCGACGGGCGGCGGTACCGCGCCGACCGGTTCCGGCGACAAGCCGCCGGTCGACATCGACGAACTCATCAACCAGCTCGAAGGAGGAGCGAAGAAGCCGGACGCCGGCGCTCCTGCCGATGCCGGCGGCGCGACCCCCGCGGGCGGCGACGCCCCGAAGTCCTCGCCCGGCTCGATCGGCGACACGCCGAGGACGCTCGGACAGGACCAGGCTCCCGCGGTCGACATCGACGACCTCGCGACCCCCAAGGTCGGCGACGGCGAGAAGACCGAGTCGAAGGCGACGACGGCTCCGGCCACCGGCTGGACGTTCGATGCGACCACCGGGCGTTGGGTGCGCGGCACCGACACCGCAGGTCGCGCGACCCGCGCGGGACGACCGGCGGCGAATGCGGCCGACTCGATGTACGCGACCCGCATCATCGAGATCGACTACCAGAAGCTCGTCCTCGGCGATCCGAATCTCAACGTCGTGATCCGGCCGGGCGACCAGGTGTACGTCGAGCCGCCGCAGACCGGCTTCCTCTACATCGACGGCGAGATCAACCGGATCGGCGTCTATGAACTGTCGAACACCAACGGGCGGCTCACCCTCAGCCGCTTCGTGTCGGCGGCAGGAGGTCTCGCGCCGACTGCGATTCCCGACCGCGTCGACCTCGTGCGCGTCGTCGGCAAGGATCGCGAGGCGACGATCCGCGTCGATCTCAAGGCGATCCGCAACCGCGCCGAACCCGACATCTACATGCAGGCCGACGATCACGTGATTATCGGCACGGACTTCTTTGCGCTGCCGCTCGCGGTCATCCGCAACGGCTTCCGCATGACCTACGGCTTCGGCTTCCTCCTCGACCGGAACTTCGGCAACGACGTGTTCGGTCCGCCGCCGGAGAACTTCACCTTCAACTGATCGGAACCGAACGGGAGGCCGTCTCCACGCGCCCATCGTTCGCCATGCGAATGCGTCGTCATCCCTCCGCTCTCACGAACCGTCCCGGACCGCGCGTCGTAGCGCGTGGCCCGATCGGGTCTTTCGATGGGGTCGGAGGGCCCGGGAGGGGGCGTTGCGCGCACGCGGCACCGGCCCGCGCGCACGCGGATGTCCGCATCTTCGATCCCTCCGCATGAGTTCCGTCCGCGCGCAAGTTCCATCCCGACCGACCGCGGCGTCCTCGGCGCCGCTGGTGACGCTTTCTTCGGGCCAGATGGTCCTCGCCGCGGCGCTCGCGTGCGTCGTCCTCGTCGCGGTCTACTTCAAGTTCTTCCAGACGCAGGTGCGCTGGGCGCTGCTCGAGCCCGCGGACTGGGGCCACACGCTGCTCGTCCCGTTCATCTCGGGCTACTTCGTCTGGCTGAGGCGCGAGGATCTCCTCGCGCAGCCCTTCCGCGCCAACTGGCTCGGCTTCCCGATCATCCTCGTCGGCATCGCCGCGTACGTCGCGAGCGCCTTCGGTCCGAGCTGGTTCGTCGTCCACCACAACGCGCAGGGCCTTTCGCTCGGCGTGACGCTGTTCGGCATGATCCTGCAGGTGTGCGGCTGGCGGGCGACCAAGATCCTGCTCTTCCCGCTCGCGTACTTCGTCGTCTTCGGCCAGTCGATCAGCGACCGCCTCCTGCAGCTCGTCACCGAGCGCATGCAGGACTGGTCCGCGGTCGGCGCCTACGCGATGCTCCTCGTCTGCGGCGTCGACGTCGACCGCAGCGGCAACGTCATCTCGGTCTACGTCGACGGGACACCGCGCCAGCTGAACGTGGCCGAGGCGTGCAGCGGCATGCGCATGCTCGTCGCCTTCCTCGCGCTCGGCGTCGCGATCGCGTACACGGGACTCGCGAGGAACTGGCAGCGCACGCTGCTCGTGGCCGCCGGCTTCCCGGTGGCGCTCGGCGTGAACGTGCTGCGCGTCTTCACCCTCGGCATCCTCAGTCTCTACGACTCGAACTTCGCGGCCGGCGACTTCCACTCGTTCGTCGGCCTCGTGTGGCTCGTGCCCGCCCTCCTCCTCTACCTCGGCATCATGTGGTTCCTCTCGAACCTCTTCGTCGACGAGGGCAGGAAGCCGACCGCTTCCGTCGGAGGTGGCGATGCGGGTTGAGCGATCGAGCATCCGCGCGTTCGTCGCGGCGGTCGCCACGCTCGCCGTCGCGGGCGTCGGCTTCTACGCGCTCGTGCGGCAGTTCAACGTGTACCTCACGAAGGAACGCGTCGACCTGCGCCGCCCGCTCGATGCGATCCCCACGTCGATCGGCCGCTGGACGCGCGTCGGGTCGGACAACTCGTACAACGACATCATGCTCGAGGAGCTCGGCACGAAGAGCTACCTCGACCGGACCTACGCGATCGACGGCAACGCCTCGAAGGGCGCGCTGCACGTGCACGTCGCGTACTACACGGGCACGATCGACGCGGTGCCGCACATCCCCGAGCGCTGCTGGGCGGTCGGCGGGCTCGAGCTCACGCAGAACTCGGAGCCCGCGACGCTCGACATCGACCGCTCGAGGTGGCGGCCGTCGAAGAGCGACGGCTACCTCGCCGCCGACGTCGTGGATCCGGTCACCGCCGACATCGAGAGCGTCACGATGCCCGTCGGCGATGTGGTCGCCACGACGATCGAGTTCCAGGATCCGAAGTCGCCGAGGATCCGCCAGGTCGGCGGGTACTTCTTCATCGCGAACGGCCGCCTCGAGTCGACCAGCTACGGCGTGCGCCGCGCGGCGTTCAACCTGACCGACCGCTACGCCTACTACTGCAAGGTCCAGATCACGAAGAAGGGCATGGTCGACGCCGAGGACGGCTCGCTCATCGGCCCGTTCAAGGAGCAGGCGACCGAACTGCTCGGAGCCCTGATCCCGGAGGTCATGCGTTGCCTTCCGGACTGGCCCGAGTGGGAGGCGAGGACGCGCGACGGCGTCGCGCCGGACGACGGTGCCGCAGGCAAGGCGGATCGTCCGAGTTGAGGAAGCCGCGTACCGGCCGAGCCGGACGAAGGCGCAGATCGCAGAGGATTCCATCATGGCCAAGAAGCTCAACAAGAAGCTCGTGTTCGTCGTCGGAGCAGCGACCGTCTCTCTCGGTGCGCTCTTCGCATTCGGCCTGATGTGGCGGCTCGACACCGAGAGGTTCATCCGCGCGGGCGACAAGCTGGTCGCCGAAGGCGACTTCCGCAAGGCCACCGAGGCCTACGGACGTGCGGTCAACAAGAAGCAGAACAACATCGCCTACCTCGAGAAGTTCTCCGGCGCGATGGTCAACATCGTCCCCGAGACGCAGAACGAGGCGAACGAGCGGTACCAGCAGTACATCGCGTCGCTCCAGCTGCTCGCCCGCGCCGACCGAGACAACGTCGAGCGCTGGCGCACGTACCTCGAGGCGGTCATCGAGCAGTGCGAGGGCATGTCGTCCTCCGCGGCCTGGAAGAACCTCTCCGATCGCTGCGACGAGGCGCTGAACACCGTGCGCGCGGGCGGCGCGGAGGAGCAGGTCCTCAAGGCGTACCGCGGCTTCGCGGGCATGCGCCGGCTCGACTCGCTCGACGAACCGCAGCGCCTGAAGATCGTCGAGGACCTCAAGGCGGCGGCCGCGTCGAAGGACCTCACCGCCGTCGAGCGCGATCGCGTGCTCGGCTCGCTCGCGCGCATCGCGATCGACGACTACGCGCGCGCCCGCGGCGCCGGCCGAGCCGACCGGCTCGAGGCCGCCGATGCCGCCGCCGCGGCGGCGATGGCTGCCGCGCTCGCCGAGTGTCCCGACGGCGTCGTGACGGCGACGGCCGCCCTCGAGCGGTCGGTGCTCGACAGCAACGGCGAGCTCGATGCGCCCGCCGTCGCCGAGAAGGCCGGCGTGCTCGCGGCGAAGGCGCTCGCCTCCGGCAGGCCGATGACGATCTACGCGACCACGAGCACGCTCGTCCGGTCGGGCCCCGCCGGTCTCGAGCAGGGCGTCGGGCTGCTGCGCGACTTCCTCGCGAAGTATCCCGACGAGATCCTCCACCGCCGCGTCCTCGCCTCGGTGCTCCGGTTCCGCGACCGCGAGGCCGCGCTCGCCGAGATCCAGAAGATCCTCGATGCGAAGCGCCCGAAGGTCGGGCTTCTCGCCGCCAGCTTCGAGGCCAACCGCGCCGACGCCGCCATCCTCCGGTTCGATCTCCTCTACGACGGCGTGATCGCGACCGAGGGCGAGGAGCGGAAGAAGGGCATCGAGCGGCTCGTCGAGACGCGCAACGAGCTCGCGAAGACGCTCGAGGGCTCCGCGGACGATTCCTCGCTGCTCCGCATCGACGGCAAGATCTCGGCTGCGCGCGGCGACTTCGCGAACGCCGTCATCAAGTACAACGAGGTCTTCAAGAAGGGCAGTGCGGTCGATCTCGAGCTCTACATCATCGCGGCGTTCGCGAACCTCGAGCTCGGCGAGACGGGCCGCGCCCTCGATCTCCTCAACGGCGGCATGCAGCTCTCTCCGGGCAACGCGCAGATCCTGAAGATGCGCGTGAATCTCGAGATGCGCACCGGCCGCGTCCGGGACGCGATCGAGACCATCGCGCTCCTGAAGGAGCGCGCGCCGAACGATCCGGACGTCGCCCAGCTCGAGCAGATGGTCCTCGCGGTCCGCGAGGCCGATCCCGCCAGCGGCCAGGGCCGCGGCAACACCGAGTCGATCGACGCGCTCGCGCGCGTGCAGGCGGCGGTCGATGCGAAGGACTTCGATGGGGCACGGCGGCTCCTCGACGAGCTCCGCAAGGCGAGCCCCGCGCCGAGCATCGCGATCGAGCGGTTCGCGATCGCCGTCGAGGTCCAGGCGGGCGACGCGGATGCCGCGCGCCGGATGATCGACTCCGCGCTCATCGCGTTTCCTCAGGATCCCTCGCTGCAGCGCTTCCGCGCGCTCTTCGCGTCGGATGATCCGGTCGAGCGCGTCGTCATCCTGACGGAGGGCACCATCGAGGAGCAGCCGCTCCGCACGATCGTGACCTACCTGCGGCTCCTTCAGTCGGAGATCGCCATCCGCCAGACCGCCGAGCGCGAGACGCGGCTCGGACTCGCGACCGCGCCGGCGACCCGCGCGACGCTCGCGAGGCTCGAGGCCGGCGTGAAGGAGTGGCGCGCGAAGGCCGATGCGGCCGACCGCACGCATCCGATCCTCCTCGAGGCCGACTTCCGCGACGCGATCGATCGCAAGGACTTCGCCACCGCGACCGGCATCGTCGCGATCGCGCGGGAGTCGAAGCGCGATCCCGCGCAGTCGGTGCTGTTCGAGTCGCAGCTGCTGGCCGCCCAGGGCAAGATGCGGGAGGCGACGAACGCGCTCGAGGGCGCGATCCAGTCCGGCATCGACAGCTCCGTCGTCTTCCGCGCGCTCGGGTCGATGCTCGAGCAGGTCGGGAACATGGAGAGCGCGCAGCGTCAGTACGAGGAGGCCTACAAGCGCAGGCCCGACGACATGCAGACGGTCCGCCAGCTCGTCGGTGCGCTCGTGCGCGGAGGCAACACCCAGCGCGCGCTCGAGGTGCTCCGCGAGGCGCGGCAGCTCGCCGGACTCGACAACGAGGTATCGGAGGTGTGGCTCGGGCTCGAGGCGCAGCTCGGCGACCGCAAGATGGCGATGCGCATGCGCGAGAACCAGTACCGCGTGGCGCCCGGCGACACCCGGAACGCCCTCTCCCTCGCGAACCTGCTCTCGAGCGCGAGCCCGGACCGCCCGGACGTCGTCAACGAGCGCGGGCAGGAGTCCTACAACGAGCAGCAGTGGGCGCAGCTCGAGTCCGCGGCACGATTCACGGCGCTCGAGCGCACGCGCGCGCAGTGGCGCAAGCGCGCGGAGGAGATCTTCCGCGACGCGACCCGTCGCGAACCCGGAAACCTCGACCTCGCGAGCTCGTTCAGCCAGCTGCTCCGCATCCTCGGACGGCGCGACGAGGCCGTGACCGTGATGAGCGCTGCCGTCGGTTCCGCCGGCGAGGCGGCCGGCTGGCGCGGACACGTGATCCTCGGCAGCCTGCTCCTGCAGCTCGGGCGCGACGCGGACGCGAGGGCGGCGTTCGCGGAGGCCGTGCGGCGCGAGGATCCGAAGACGCGCGACGCGAGCCGCTCGATCATCGACGTCGCGTTCGACGCGGAGCGGTTCGCGGTGGCGCTCGAATACCTCGAGCCGATCGCGCGCGCTTCCGACGACCGCGGGCTGAAGCTCCGCCTCGCCGAGGTCATGCTGCGCGCGGGAAGCCCGGAGGACGCCCGCAGGACATTCGATGCCGCGGTGCAGGGCGCCACCCGCGACGTGGCGATGGAGATGCTCGACGGCGCGATCGCGATGGCTACGGGCGACCAGATGCGCGCCAGCGGCCGCATCGCGGAGGCCAAGGCCGCCTACGAAGGCTGCCTCGCGCCGTATGCACGGGCGAAGACGCTCGCCCCGTTCGCTCCGCAGCCCTTCATGCAGGATGCGATGGCGAAGCGGAAGCTCTTCGAGCTGACCGGCGAGCAGACGCGCGGACAGGAGGCCCTCGCCGCCGCGGATCGAGCCGTCGCGCTCGGTGGCGCGACGCTCGCGGCATCCGCCACGCGAAGCGAGATCCTGCTCGCGGTCGGCGACGTGAACGGTGCCGTGGGCGAGCTCGAGCGCTTCCTCCGCATCAGCCCGACCAGCATTGAGGCGCGTCGGCGACTCGTCGAGATCCACGAGCGGACGGGCAGCCTCGATCGCGCGGAGGATGCGATCCGATCCGCGATCTCGCTGATGCCCGGCGATCCGGCATGGCACATCGCGCTCGGCGACCTCATGATCCGTCGCGCACGGTTCGCGGATGCGGCCGCAAGCTTCGAGCGCGCCGATCTCCTGCAGCCGATGGAGGACGTCTTCTTCCGCGAGCTCAACGCGCGCGTCCGGGCGAAGGACTACCGCGGGGTCGTGGCGACCTCGCGTCGCCGACCCGAACTCGTGCGCGTGAATCCGACGGCACGCACCTACGTCGGCGTCGCGCTCGTGGGCGGCGACGAGCGGGCGGAGGGCATCCGCACGCTCACGGAGAGCTACCGCGAGGCGCGCGCGGCGTTCGATGGCGGCGATCCGCGGCTGCTCGGACAGTGGTACGAGGCCGTCTCGCTGCTCTACACGCCCGCGACGCTCGCCGATGCCGAAGGCCTCTTCCGCCAACTTGCGAACGGCACGCCCGACGTGCTCGGCTCGGCGGTGCTCGCGGACCTCGCGATGGGCAACCAGTCCGCGGGAGCCGCGAAGGCGGTCGAGTATCTCGCCGGCGTGAAGACGTACGACTTCAAGTCGATGCCGCAGCTCGGTGCGCAGATGTTCGACCGGCTCGGATCGCTCCTCTACGTGTCCGGCGATTGCGCCGGGGCGGTGAAGGCCTTCGAGCAGGGGCTCGCCTATGCTCCGACCTCCGACGCGCTGCTCAACAACTACGCGTACCTCTGCGGCGACTGCCTCAAGGATGCGAAGAAGGGCCTCGAGTCGGCGCGACTCGCCGTCCAGTTGAATCCGACGCGCAGCGAGTACCTCGACACGCTCGGATCGCTCCTCATCCTCGATGGGAAGCACGCCGAGGCGCTCGATGTGCTGGGCAGGGCGAGCACGCTCGCGAACGGCGCGGCCGTCCAGTACCACCTGGCGCAGGCCTATAACGCGCTCGGCCGCAGCGCGGAGGCGCGCGCGGCGATCGAGTCCGCTCAGAAGCTGAATCCCGATCCGCAGACCAGGGCGGGCATCGAGCAGTTGCTGAAGGAACTCAAGTGACCCGGGCGGAGTCCCGATAGCACGTAGCCGAGAACAGCGCCCCCCGGGCGCGAGGACAGCCATGACCACCGCACCGACACGCAGCCCAGCAGACAACCGCAACGCGCCCCAGCGCGCCCGAACGGGGCCGCAGAGCCAGTCCGGGTCGACCTCGCTCGACCCGCTGCGCGTGCTTCGTCAGCACGCCGTCGGCATCGTGGCCAGCGTCTTCGTCGGTCTCGTGCTCGGGCTGATCGCCCATCTCGCGATCGACCGGATCTATCCGCTCTACTCGGACACCGTGCTCTTCGAACTCGTGCCGGCGCCCGAGGGCGTCGACGAGGTGATCGTGCGCGACCAGCGCACCGAGGAGGCCGTCGAGCGTCTCGGCCAGACCGAGTCGGCGCGCATCCTCTCCCGCGATCTCCTCGAGGCGGCGATGAACTCGCGCGACATCGAGCAGACGAAGTGGAGCGAGTACTACCGCGATGAGAACGGCCGCTTCGTCCCCGCGCTGGCGGTCGACGACCTGAAGGACGAACTGGGCGCCGGACACGTCCGCCGCCAGAACTTCTTCTCGCTTACGTGGTCG
>JBIIYI010000364.1:0-3571 GCA_044346895.1 Phycisphaerales bacterium | reverse complement strand
ATGGTGGACTTTCGGGCCACGATCGGGGATGATGGCTGGCCCTTGTTCCTCGACCGCTGGCCGTGCCTCCGGGCACCCGACGGTCCGGGGGCGGGGGGGCCGGAAGGTCCGAATGGTCCGAACGGTCCAGACGGCCCGGACGGCCCGAACGAGGCGGGGGCGCTCGGTGCGCCCTGACGTTGCTTCCGCAGGTCCTCGCTTGGACGGTCCGCGCGAACTCCATGCGCGGGGTGGACTTGCATGCCCCCGTGCATGCGCCCGTGCATGCCTGCGTGCATGTCCCCGTGCATGCCTCCTCGCTGGGGGCCGGCACGGTCGCTTGCGAGGCGTTCCTCGCGCGCGAGCGCGGCGTCCCCGTTCCGTTGCTTGTGTACAGGCTTCGTGCCAGTGACTCGTTGGTGTTCGACATGACTGACTCCGCATCCTCCACCGTTCCCTCCATCGCACTCTCGCACCTCCTCCTCGCGCAGGAAGGCGTACCCCTGGGCAAGACGGGCGAGAGCTCCGCGAGTTCCGCGACGGGCGCGGCCACTTCGGGCGACGCCACCGGCGCAGCGGCCCAGCCCCGCGGCCTCGGCATCGAGATCTTCCTCTTCGGCGCCATCATCCTCTTCATCATCATGACGTTCCTCGGCGGGCGTCGCGAGAAGAAGAAGTACGAGGCCATGCTCGCCGCGATCAAGAAGAACGACTCCGTCCGAACCGTCGGCGGCATCATCGGCAGCGTCGTCGAGGTGAAGCCCGACGTCGTCGTCCTCAAGGTCGACGAGAACTCGAACACCAAGATCACCGTGGCCCGCAGCAAGATCGAGGCGGTGATGAAGGAATCGACCACCGCCTGAGTCGCGCGGCCCCTCCGCCGTCCCGCGGCCGACGCGCCGTGCCGGCCGTCGCCGCCCCCGACTGATTTCGAACGACAGCACTCCCGCAAGTTTCGCCCCCGCCGGTGCCATCCGCACGCGGGGACGCCTGAGAGTTGGATCCCGACATGAAGAAAGCCTGGTTCCTCGCGTTCGTCGCCATCCTCTGCGCCGCCTTCGGCGTGCTCCTCTCGCAGAAGAGCATCCGTCTCGGCAAGGACCTCCAGGGCGGCGTCAGCCTCGTCTACTCGGTGAAGATCCCGGAGACCGGCGATTCGAACGAGGTGCTCGGACAGGTCATCGAGGTTCTCAAGCAGCGCGTCAATCCGCAGGGCGTGCTCGACATCGCCATGCAGCCGCAGGGCCGCGACCGCATCGAGGTCGTCATGCCGCTGCCCTCGTCGGAGGTGCGCGCGCTGCAGCTGAAGGCGAAGGCGGGCATCGAGGAGTTCCTCGCGAAGACGCAGATCTCACCGGCCGACCTCGACGCCGCGCTGCTCACGGGCAAGGCAGTCGCCCGCTTCGGCGGCGTGAACCCGAACGTCGCCGCGCTCGAGTCCGAGTGGCAGACGTACCAATCGGCGAAGAAGGCGATGGAGTCGCTTGCGGCCGACGCGCCCGCCGCCGATCGGAGCGCCGCCGAGGACCGCTTCGTCGCGAGCGAGCTGAAGGTCGAGTCGCTCAAGGCGCAGATCCTTTCGAAGACGCTTCCCGCGGCGAAGCTCCAGAAGGCGCTCGAGCTGTCGAGCGCTCCCTCCGTCGTGCGCGATGCCGAAGGCAATCCCGTCAAGGGAGCCGACGGCAAGCCCGAGATGGGTCCGAGCCCGCGCGAGAAGGAGCTGTCGGCGATCAAGGCCGACTTCCCGTCGCTCGCGGCCGATCTCGATGCGCTCGTCGCGGCCAACGACGCCTACGTGTCGAAGCGCACGGGTCTCGACGACCCCGAGGACCTCATGCGCCTCATGCGCGGCGCGGGCGTGCTCGAGTTCCGCATCGCGATCCGCAACTCCAATCCGACAGGCTTCAACATCGAGGAGCTCCGACAGGAGCTCGCCTCGAAGGGTCCCGGAGCGGGCGAACCGGGCCGCGCGCGCTGGTTCGTCGTCAACGACCTGAAGCAGTGGTACGACAAGCCCGAGCAGCTGCAGGAACTCCGGGCCGATCCGCTCCGCTACTTCGCGTCGCGCTACGACCTCGTCGCCGGACAGTTCGGCGGCGAGACGTACCTCCTCCTCGCCGACAGCGCGGCGAAGTCGATGACCCACGACGATGGATCCGCGTGGGGCCTCACGAACGCGTACCGCACGGTCGATCCCCGACTCGGCGGCGCGGCCGTCGGGTTCCGGCTCGATGCCGCCGGCGCGCAGCGCATGGCCCGCCTCACCGGCGCGAATCAGTCGCAGCCGATGGCGATCGTCCTCGACGACGAGGTCTTCAGCGCGCCGACCCTGAACACCACGATCAGCGACAGCGGCATCATCACCGGCCAGTTCGACGACAACGCGGTCGCCTACCTGATCCGCGTGCTCACGGCCGGCAGCCTCGAGGCGAAGGTCTCGAGCGATCCGATCTCGGTGAACATCCTCGGTCCGTCGATCGGCGCCGACAACCTCGAGAAGGGTCTCGAGGCGACCATCCTCTCGGTCGCGATCACCTGCGTGGTGATGCTCGCGTACTACTTCCTCGCGGGTCTCGTCGCCGACATCGCGCTCGCGATCAACGCGCTCCTCATCTTCGGCATCATGGCCCTGGTCGACGGCACGTTCACGCTGCCGGGTCTCGCGGGCGTCGCGCTGTCGGTCGCGATGGCGGTCGACGCGAACGTGCTCATCTACGAGCGCGTGCGCGAGGAACTCGAGCAGGGGGCCCCGCTGAAGGCCGCGATCGCGACGGCGTACCGCCGCGCGCTCAGCGCCATCATCGACGGCAACATCACGAACCTCATCGTCTGCGTCGTGCTCTACAAGGTGGGCGCGACCGAGGTGAAGGGCTTCGCCCTCACGATGTCGATCGGCGTCATCACCACGCTCTTCACCGGCATCTGGGTGACGCGCGCGCTCTTCGAGGTCATGCTCGGCCTCGGCATGAAGCGGCTCCCGATGCTCGCGACGGTCGTGCCGTCGATCGCGCGCGCGCTGCTTCCCAAGGTCGACTGGATCGCGCTGCGCCCGGCCCTCTTCGGCTTCAGCGGCGTGCTCGCGGTGATCTCGCTCGTCGTGCTGCTCTCGCGCGGAAACGACATCTTCGAGACCGAGTTCCGCGGCGGTGTCTCGATGACGCTCTCGACGCGCGTGGCAAAGTCGGGCGAGGCGCAGGCCATCGACGGCAAGCTCGGCCTCGGTCGGCAGGCGGTCGAGGACCGCGTGCGCGAGATCGGGAAGAACGCCGGCGACGACGCGATCGTGGCGCAGCTCGCGAACGCGAACGTGCTCACCGTCGGACGCGAGACGCCGGAAGGCCTCGCCTCGAGCTTCCTGATCCGCGTCGGCAACCCGCCGAACATGGACGGAGTCGACGAGAGCCGCATCAGCCGCGACGTGCAGGAGGCGGTCGTGCTCGCCTTCGCGAACGACCTCGACGTCCGGCTCCCGCTCGCCTTCGCGAACTCGGAGAGCGACGACCACACCCTCTCGACGAAGCCGCTCGAGAAGGCGCTCGTCGGTTCGTCGATCGGCCGCCCTGCGGCTTCGAGCGAGCCCGTCGGTGATTTC
>JBIIYI010000363.1:0-3575 GCA_044346895.1 Phycisphaerales bacterium | reverse complement strand
GGAGGAGACGTTCTTCGCGGCGCCCACGCCCGCGACGCGTCGCGTGGCGCTGCGCTCGTCGCTCACGCTCAGCCCTGACAGGGGCGGCATCTTCGACACGCTGCTTGGGCTCGTGAAGAAGGGGCTCGGTGGAACCTGCGGCAACGGAAAGCAGTGGGTCTCTTGGATCCACGAGCGGGACTTCGTCGGTGCGGTCGATTTCCTCGTCGCCCGCGACGACCTCGAGGGCGCCGTGAACGTCTGCGCACCGAACCCCGTGTCCAACGCCGACTTCATGCGCGACCTGCGCGGCGCGTGGGGAATGCCGATTGGGCTGCCGGCACCCGCGCCGCTTCTCGAGGTCGGCGCGATCTTCATGCGCACCGAGACCGAACTCATCCTGAAGAGCAGGCGCGTGGTTCCCGCACGGCTCCTCGACGCTGGATTCCAGTTCGAATACCCCGAGTGGGCGGCCGCCGCGCGCGAACTCTGCGACCGCGCGCGCGCGGGTCGGGTAGCCTGACGGAACGATGCTCGGTGAACGCCTCGACAACCGCATGCGACACGTCGCCAAGTGGGCGCGCAAGCAGGGGATTGCCTGTTTTCGGCTCTACGAGAAGGACATTCCCGAGTTCCCGATGATCGTCGATTGGTACGGCGATGAGGCGTGGGGTGAGAAGGGGGCAGGCGAACCCGGCGCGGTCACGACCGGCGACGCCGTCGCCTGGTTCTTCCACCGGACGAAGGACGACACACTCGAGAAGGAGCGCGATTACCGCGTCGATGCCGAGGCGGAGATCCTGGCGGGGCTCAACATCCCGCGCGACCGATTGCACGTCAAATATCGCGGGCGTCAGCGCTCGGAGGACGGCGGACGCGATCAGTACGAGCGCTTCGATTCGCGCGGCGCGGTCAAGGTCGTGCGCGAGCATGGCCTCCGCTTCGAAGTCAATCTCTCCGACTATCTCGACGTCGGGCTCTTCCTCGATCACCGGCCGACGCGGCTTTCGGTGCAGCAGCGTGCCGCGGGGAAGCGTGTCCTCAACCTCTTCAGCTACACCGGCGCCTTCAGCGTGCACGCGCGCGCGGGCGGCGCGGTGCGCACGAAGACGGTCGACATGTCGCGGACCTACCTCGACTGGTACGTGCGGAATCTCGCGCTCAACGGCTTCGCGCCGAACGCCGACCACGAGGTCGTGCACGCGGACTGCCTCCAGTGGCTCGAGTCGGGGCCTGCGGCGGGCGAGGCGTACGACATCGTCGTCTGCGATCCGCCGACATTTTCGAACTCGAAGCGCATGAAGGCGGATTCGTTCGCGATCGACCGCGACTATCCCGACCTCCTGCGCTGGATCGCGCGGTTCGTCGCGCCAGGCGGTGAGGTCTTCTTCTCGACGAACTCGCGCAGTTTCGAGTTCGACCCAGCGGCGGTCCCGACGGGCTTCGGCGCCCACGAGATCAGCCATCGGTCGGTGCCGGAAGACTTCCGCAACCGGAAGATCCATCGCTGCTGGCGTCTCGCCGAGGGCTGGAAGCCGAGGGAGCGCGCGGGAAAATCGTCCGCGGAGCCCTCCTCCGGAAGCGATACCCTGCAGCCGTGACCACGCCGCATACCGTCCGCCGCCCGTTCACCGTGCTCGTCGTCGATGATCAGCCGATCATCGTCGAGGGCGTGCGGAGGCTGCTCGCGGTCCTTCCCGACGCGAAGGTCGAGGCGTGTGCGAAGGCGGTCGTCGCGCTCGAACGGGCGAAGGAGATTCGCCCCGACGTGATCCTGCAGGACATCCACATGCCCGATGGCGACGGGCTCGAACTCGTCGAGCGGTACCGCTGGGAGAAGGACCTCGCGGAGACGTCGGTCGTGGTGCTTTCGGCCGAGGAGCAGGCCGCGACCAAGGCGGATGCCTTCGCGCGCGGCGCCGACGACTACCTCGTGAAGCTGCCGCCCGCGCAGGAGTTCGTCGCGCGCGTGCAGCATCATGCCGACGTCGCGCGCGCGCAGCGCGAGCGCGGGCAGGCGTTCCGCGCGCTCGAGCGCGCCGAACGCGATCTCGCACGGCGAAACGCGCTGCTCGACGAGGCGAACGCGCGCCTCGCGAAGGACAACCGCGAACTCGTCGTCGACGTCGACACGCAGCGCGAGCGGCTCGACCGCATCGCGCGGCTCTCGTCGGAGCTCGCGCGCGTCCAGGATCTCGACATCCTGCTCGCGCGCATCCTCCGCGAGGCTGCGTCGCTTGCCGAGTGCCGCGCGGGCGCCGTGCTCCTCGCGGAGAAGTCGTCGGAGGGCGCCGAGACGCTGCGGGTCGCCGAGGCCCTCGCGGACGGCGCGCGCGTTCGATCCGGCGAGACGGTTCCGCTCGATGCGTCGACGGTCGCCGGTGAAGCGGTGATCTCGGGCGATGCGATGCGCCTCGGCGTCGAGGCCTGCGCGCTCGCCGGACGGGGCGCGCCGCCGATCGGCATCGAGTCGATGCTCGGGAGCGCCGTGCGCAGCGCACTCGTGGTGCCGATCGTCCGTGCCCGCGACCGCGCGCTCGGTGCGTTCGTACTGATCGACGGACACTCGGGCGATGCGGGCGACGGGACGGGCTTCGACGACGACGACGAGCGGCTCGTCGGCCATTTCGCGTCGCTCGCGGCGGTCGCGGTCGAGCGCGCGCAGCTCGTGCGTTCGATGATCCTGCGCATGATCGCGATGGCGGAGCTGCGCGATCCGACCGAGACCGCGGGCCACGTCGCGCGCGTCGCCGACCTCTCCATCATGCTCTACGACCACTGGCTCGCCGCGAAGGACATCGCGGAGGACGCGGGGTCCATGCGCCTGCGCGACGCGCTGCGCATCGGCGCGCTGCTCCACGACGTCGGCAAGGTCGGGATCTCCGACGCGATCCTCAAGAAGCCGGGCAAGCTCGACGACGCGGAGTTCGCCGAGATGAAGCGCCACACGGAGATCGGCGCGCGGCTCTTCGCGGGCCTCCGCACCGACTTCGACGAGAGCGCGGCCGAGGTCGCGCTTGCGCATCACGAGCGCTGGGATGGGAAGGGGTATCCCCGCGGCATCGCGGGCGAGGCCATCCCGCTCTTCGCCCGCATCGTCGCGGTCGCCGACGTCTTCGACGCGCTCAGTTCGAAGCGGGCCTACAAGGACGCCTGGCAGCGCGAGAAGATCACCGCGCTTTTCCGGGACGAAGCGGGCAGGCACTTCGACCCCGCGATGGCGGGCCTTCTCATCGAGCACCAGATCGAGGCAGAGGAGATCCGCGCGCGGCATCCGGAGTGACGACGGCCGTCGTTACACTGTCGACATGATTCAGCGAAACGCTTCGGGCGCCTCACTTCTCCGCTTCATCGCGGCCGTCGGACTTCTCGCCGCGGCTGGCTGCGAGTCGAGTCCCTTCAAGGATGGCTCGCGCGTCGAGGAGGATCCCGAGCAGGCGGTCATCGACGGCGACGGCGGCGATGGCGGCGGAATGGAGTCCGAGGATCTCGAGGGCGGCGAGGACGTCGATCAGGATCCGAACATCGGCGCGCCGATGCGGTGAATCGCGTCGCGCCTCCGGCCTTCATCGATGCCCTCGGCCTCCGGCCTTCAT
>JBIIYI010000362.1:0-3591 GCA_044346895.1 Phycisphaerales bacterium | reverse complement strand
GCACGGCGGCACGCGCAGGATCCTCGCCGCGCTCGAGCTTGCCGGCGCAGAACTCGACCAGCCAGCGCGCGACGGCGACGCGGCGGTTGCGCACGAGGACGAGTCTCCCGTCGTCCTTGACCGCGACGACCGCCACCGCACCGGGGTGGCGGACGACGTCGCGGAACCCCGCCGGCGCGACAGCCCCGGCCGCGGACGATCGTTCGTCGAACTCGATCCGCTCGACGCGGATGATCGGTCCCTCGTGGGTGGTGGTGACGCGCGCGGGCGGCGCCTCGGGGCGATCCGCGAACGAGACGTCTGCCGGCGCGTCCCCGGACGCACGGAATGCGCGCACAGGCTTTCCAATCGAAGCGGAGATGTCGTTCATCGAATCCAGATGCAACCTCGCCGCTCGTCCAACCGTCGTGCGCATCCCCGATGGTCCCGCGCGCGTGAAACTCGCGTCAACTGCGGTCAACTCGACCGATGGGTCCCGATGCCACTTGCGCTTCCTGCACCGGAGCGCGGATGATACGTCCGTGCAGGAGTTGTCGCGTCCCGACACGACCCGGTTCGTCCAGCCTCCCATGGAGGCGGGCGATGCTCCGGTCCGGGTGGTCGGGCTGGTGAAGAGCTTCGGCCGCCAGAAGGTGCTGAAGGGCGTCACGCTCTCCTTCCCACGAGGGAAGACGACGGTGGTGCTCGGCCCCTCCGGATGCGGCAAGAGCGTCATGCTGAAGCACCTCGTCGGGCTGATCCGGCCCGACAAGGGGCAGGTGATCTACGAGGGCGAGCGCATCGACACGCTGTCCGAAAGGCGCCTCGGCCCGATCCGGCGCCAGTTCGGGTTCCTCTTCCAGCAGGGCGCGCTCTTCGACAGCTTCGACGTCTACGGGAACATCGCCTTCCCGCTGCGCGAGCTCGAAGGCGACGCGCCGTACGACGAGGAGGCGCGCGTGCGGCGGGTCCTCCGGCTCGTCGGCCTCGAGAGTGCGATCGCGAAGATGCCGAGCGAACTCTCCGGCGGGCAGCAGAAGCGGGTCGCCCTCGCGCGCGCGGTCGTGCTCGAGCCGAAGATCCTCCTGTACGACGAGCCCACCACCGGGCTCGATCCGATCCGTTCCGACGTGATCAACGAACTCATCATCAAGCTCAAGCAGGAGCTCGCGGTGACGAGTATCGTGGTCACCCACGACCTCGCGAGCGCGTTCAAGGTCGCGGACCACATGGTGATGCTCCACGAAGGCAACGTCGTTCTCGAAGGCGAACCCGACGCGTTCCGGCGCTCGGTGGATCCGGTCGTCTCGCGGTTCCTCCGCGGCGAGGCAAGCGAGGAGGAACTCCGCGCGATCCGCGAGGTCACCTCCGCCAATCGCGAGGCGGCTCGCCCCCGTGGAGGCCTTCCGTGAGGGAGCGCGTACGCAACGTCCTCGTCGGCGTCTGCACGATCGGCGCGCTCGCCGGCGGCGCGGGCCTTCTCTTCTTCTTCGGCGAGCTCGAGCCGTTCTTCGCCCGGCGCTGGCAGCTGCAGGTCGCGTTCAACGACGCGGGCGGCCTGCGCAAGGGAAGCCTCGTGACGCTCAACGGCGTGCCCGTGGGCGCCATCGAGCGCGTCGAGATCTGGACCGACTCGGATCGCCCTGTCCTCATCACGGCCGCGATCGACGACGGCGTGCGCATCCCGGATCCGAGCGTTCCGAGCGTGCAGGCGTCGCTGCTCGGCTCGGGCGCGCGCCTCGAGCTGACGGCGGCGCTCCCGATGTCGGTTCCGGCGCGCAGCTACGCGATCGACCGCGAGCTCGTCCTGCGCGGCACGGTCGTTCCGCTCGAGAACCGCCTGGTCGAGCGCGTGAGCAAGGAGCTGAAGCCGCTCGTCGAGAACTTCAAGGAGATCGGCGCGCTGGCGCGCAACCTGAACGGCCTCGTGAAGCCGATGGAGCCGGGCGCACCGGAGGATCCCGAGAACGTGCGCACAGCAATCCGCCGCCTGACCGAGACGCTCGCGCGGGCCGACGCAGCGCTTGCCGACGCACAGGGCTGGCTTTCGGACGAGCAGCTGCGCACCGACGTGCGCGATGCTGCGCACGGCGCGAGCGAACTCATGGTGAACGCGTCGCGGATGGCGCAGCGGATCGAGGCGCTCGCGGACAGCCTCGCGCAGGACGCGACGGCGCTGCGCGACGGCGCGCTGCCGATGCTCGACCGCGCCAGCGTGGCGCTCGATGAACTGCGCGCACTTCTCGTGGCAGCGCGCACGGGCGACGGCACCGTCGGTCGCATGATGAAGGATCCGGCCCTCTACGAGGGACTCGCCGACGCCGCGAAGCGACTCGACGAGGCGCTCGCGAAGATCAACCTCCTCATCGAGAAGATCCGCGCCGAAGGCCTCGACGTCGAGTTGTTCCCGAAGTGATGCCGCGGCCCGCCGTCGGATCGTGACGAAAGACCATGCGACTGCCGCTGCCGCGCCGTGCGGTGGGGTGCAGCACGACAACGCCATGAGCGCGAGGACGCGATGGAATCCGCCCCGGCGCGGTCGCGGGGAGACCTCGCGGGAGACACCGCAGGAGACCTCGCGGGAGACCTCTTGAGCAGACAACAGGGCGGCCCTCGCGGGCCGCCCTGTCTGAGTTCATGAGGATCGTTCCAGCTTCGGCACTTCGGCCCGCGGACCCGGCTTCGACCGGGCCACGCGAAGCGTCGCCGCGCGCGATCACTCGTTCACGATCGCGATCTCGACGCGACGCGATTCCTTCTTCGACGACTTCGGCAGTTCCGGACCGAACGACGAGTACTCGATCTTCGAGTTGGCGATGCCCTTGCCGTTCATGTACTGACCGACGGAGAACGCGCGCTCGAAGCCGAGGTGGTAGTTCGTCTTGAAGCCGGACTTCTTGATCGGGTCGGTGTCGGTGAAGCCCGCGAGGCGCAGACGCTTCTCGGGGTACTTCTTCTTGATCTCGGAGGTCACCTTGTCGAGGGTGGTCTTCGCGTCGGGCTTGAGCGTGGCCTTGCCCGAATCGAACAGCACGTCGCCTTCGATCGTGAGCGTGAGGACGCCATTCTGCACGTTCGCGGTGACGCCCTCGGGGAGATCGAGGCTCGGCGAGCCGCCCGTCGCCTGCGCGGTCGTCGGCGGCTGCTGCTTCATCTGATCCTGGAGGCCGGCGATCTCCTGATCGAGCCGGCGACGCTCCTGTTCGCTCTGGTCGAGCGCATTGCGCGCGTCGTCGCGCTCGATGGTGAGCTGCGAGTTTGCTTCCTTGAGCATCGCGAGCTCATCCTTCTGCGCGCTGTTGCAGCCGACGAGCGACGAACCCGCGACGAGCATCGCGAGACAGGTGAAACGAAAACGAAGACTGGTGCCTGACATCGTGGTGGCATCCCTTCCAAAGTGGAGGCGTGCGGTGCACCGAGGCTCCGTCCTCGGACTCGCTCCCGCGACCGCATTTCAGCGACGATCGCTCGGTTGCGCAAGTTGCGCGGGCGGCATCCTTCGCGGATTTTCGGCGCCCTCCGCTCCGCCGTCGCCGGGCGCCTCCGGCACGAGTCCCACCGCCGAGACGACCGTCTCGATCGATCTCGAGAAGAGGTCGATCCCTCCGACGA
>JBIIYI010000361.1:0-3595 GCA_044346895.1 Phycisphaerales bacterium | reverse complement strand
CGAGTAGCCCGTGCTCGCGAGGATCATGTTGATGAACTCCTGCGAGAGGTCGACGTTCGAGAGCTCGAGCGCGCCTCCGACGAGGCGTCCCGTGCCGAAGTCGCGCGGCTTCGCGACGAGCGGCGTGCCCGAGTTCGGGCCGGTGCGGAAGAGGTTGTCGCCCGCGTCGACGAGGCCCTCGGGGTTCGAGAACTTCGCGAGCGCGATCTGGCCGATCGTGCGGGTGAGGCCGTTCGTGAACGAACCCGAGATGCGGCCGTCCTCGCCGATCGAGAAGTTCGAGAGCGTGCCGATCGGCGAGCCGTCCTGGAAGACGGCCGCGAGGTTCGAGGCCGTGTCGGTGAGGCTCGAGACGGCGTCCGTGCCCGAGTTGAAGTCCATGTTCACCGTGAGCGGGCTGACGGCGCCGTTGGTGCGGATCACCGAGAACGACTGGTTCGACGCCGACTGGAAGCGTCCGCTCGCGTCGAACACGATCTCGCCGAGGCCGATGAGCCGCTGCGCGGCGTCGTTGTCGTTCGATTCGGCGACCATCTGCCAGGTCGTGCCGCCCGAGGCGCTCGTCTGCTGGAGCGTGAAGGTGAGGTCGATCGTGAGCGGCGTGCCGAGCGAGTCGTAGACCACGAAGCTCGTGCGCACGCTCTCGCCATTCGCGGCGCCGGTCTTCGTGAGGACGAGCGGCTGGCCGCTGCCCGAGCCGGGCGTGCCGACCACGAAGTCCGCGGTCTCGAGTCCGAGCTCCTGCACGGTGCCCTCGTTGCCCGTGATCACGAGCTGCCCGCTGCCGTTGATCGTCACGTTGCCACCGAGGTTCGACGCGGTGCCGACGGCGCTGTTGTCGAGGCCGAGGACGTCCTCGAGGAAGTCGGCGTAGTCGCCGAGCGTCGTGCCGAAGCCGTCGGTGCCGGCGACCGCGGTCGGGCTGAACGCGAAGATCTTCGTGCCGAGATCCTTGCCGCCCTTCTCGACGCCCGAGATCGTGATCGTCTTCGGATTCACGCTCGAGTCGAAGGCGAGCACCGAGCCGCCGGCGCCGTCCGACATGTAGATGTCGGTGGTCGTGAGGTCGGTCGCCGCGGTGACCGGCGTCGTCATCGCCGCGTCGGTGAACCACGCGCGGCCGGAGTGCACCGAGCCGGTCGTGCCGACCGAACCCGACGCGTTGAGGTTGCCGTTGAAGATCACGTTGCGGCTCGCCTCCGCGAGCGTGAGCGTGCCGACGGGCACCGAGAGCGGCACCAGGTCGCCCTCGATGACGTTGAACTGGTCGTCGACGCCGAAGCCCATGACGCGCGCGCCCGATTGCGAGACGAGCTCGTTCGACGGGTTGCGCACGAAGTTGCCGGCGCGGGTGAAGTGCCGCGTTCCGGCCACGTCGACGATGAAGAATCCATCGCCCTCGATCGCGACGTCGGTGGCGACTCCCGTCGCGCCGATCGCGCCGTTGTTGAAGTTGCGCTGCGTGCCCGCGACCGTCACGCCGAGGCCGATCTGGCCCGGATTCGTGCCGCCGGTCGAGTCGCCCGGCGCGGTGCCGAGCGAGAAGTTGCGGCTGAAGGTCGGCGTGAACTGCATCCGGTTCGACTTGAACGCGGTGGTGTTCACGTTCGAGATGTTGTTGCCGATGACGTCGAGGCGACGGGAGTTCGAGATGAGTCCCGAGAGGCCGGTGAAGAGTGCGGTGGTGCTTGCCATGGCTGGTGTCCTCGTTGCGTCGGTTCAGGCGCTCGCGCGGCGCGGCGAAACCTCGTCGCCGCGTGCGCTTGCGATTCGTGCGGATTCGAACTGCTCGGCGATCGAGACGGGTGGAAGCGCGCGCGGCCCGAGGGGGCGCTGCGCGTAGGTGGCCGATTCGCCGCGGATCGCGATCGCGGCGTCGACCTCCTCGAAGACGAAGTCGTCGCGGGTCTCGAGTCTTTCGAGCGTGCGCGACGGGACGTCGGCGATGAACGTGCGGCCCTCGGCGACGACGACCGCGCGCCGCGCCCCGCGCCCTTCGGCGAGGTCGAGCGCGCGACCGATCTGCGCGAGCGTGGTCGGCTCGAGCGTGGCTCCGTCGGCGAGGATGGGCTCCCGCGCGCTCTCGACCCCGCCGTCGTGGGCGAGGCTGAGGAGCTCGAGGAATCCCCCGTCGGCGACCGAGACGCGCGCCTTCGAGCCACCGTTGCCCGTCGGGCGCACGGCCGGCTCGAGACGACGCAGAAGTTGCCGAGGGTCGATCGTCATCGCGGTGTCCGGGAGAGTCGTTGCAAGCGGCGTGCCCGGCTCGGAATCGCCGGGAGAACCCCTCCAGCGCCCCTCGGATCAGCCGCCGAGGGCGAGGGCGAGGTCGGCCGCGTCGATGTTGCCGTCTCCGTTGAGGTCGCTCGCCGAACCGCTGCCGCTTCCTCCGCCACCGCCGCTCGAGCCGCCCCAGTTGCTGAGCACGTTCTGCGGCGTCACGGCGGGATTCGAGCCGGTTCCGCCGCCGGAACCCGTCCCCGAGCCACCGCCCGAGCCGCCGCCCGAGCCCGAGCCCGAGCCGTTGCCCGGCGTCGTGACCGGCTGCTGGTCGATGTACTCGACGTTGTCGAGCGGAAGGATCCAGCCGTTGTCGAGGACGAGGGCGATCTCTTCGCCGTTGCGCGCGACGCTCTTGACCGTGCCGCCGACCCGCTCGTTGTCGGCGGTCAGGCCGGCGACGCGCTTGCCGATCAGGTTCCCGGCGCTCGAGAGCTGGTTCTGGAAGACGATCCCCTCGAGCTTCTTCGAGAGTTCCATGTCGCTCTCGATCGAGCGGATCGACTGGAGCTGCTCGAGCAGCGCCGCGGAGTCGTTCGGCTTGAACGGATCCTGGTTCTGCAGCTCGGTGAAGATGATCTTGATGAACTCCTCGCTCGTGAGTTCGGTGAAGCGGCTGGTTCCGCCCGCTGCGTTCGATCCACCGGTCAGTGCGTTGATGGCGCTCATGCGAGGTCTCCTTGGTCCGGGCGAAGGCCCGGGATGTGCGCGGGTTCAGCCCGCGCGACGCACGGACTCCGCCGTGCGGGTTTCGTTGTTGCCCTGTCGTCCGCGACGCGCGGCGCCCGCGTCGGCAAGCGCTCCGGCGAATCCGCGCGTGGTCGCGCGCTCGCCGGCCGCCGAGCCACCCTGGCGCCGTGCGTCCTGATCCTCGTGCCGACGCTCGCCGTCGCGGCGCCCGCGGCTCTCGCCGCCGGCCGCATCCTGACGCGCGCCTCCGTCGCCCTGGCGACCCGATCCGTCCCCGCGCGCATCGCCCTGCGAGCGTGCGTCGCCCTGCTGCGAGTTCTGCGCGGACGCCACCTCGCCGTGCGCGCGACCGGCGCCGTGCACCGTGATGCGCTCGACGCCGAGACCCTGCGATTCGAGCCGCTCGCGCAGCATGCCCACGCTCGACTCGAGCAGCATGCGCGCCTCGGGCGTCGCCGCGGTGAAGTCGGCGACCACGGATCCGTGCGCGATCCGCAGTTCGATCTTGAGCTGACCGAGCGCCGGCGGCTCGAGCCGCATCGTGATCGCGCCGCCCCGCTGCTTGGCGAGGAGTTCGGCGCCGCGTGCGGCGATCCTCGCCGCGGGCGACGACGATGCGTCGTCC
>JBIIYI010000033.1:0-12309 GCA_044346895.1 Phycisphaerales bacterium | reverse complement strand
GCGCGGCGGACGGACCACGGCTCGCGTTCGCGGGACTTCGCCACGACATCGCCCCGGGCTTCGCCTCCGAGACGCTCTCCGCCGTGCTGTCCGATGCTGGGGTGTCCGATGATGGGGTGTCCGCGGCTGGGGTGTCCGAGGCTGGCCTGTCGGAATCGGGACCGTCAAAATCGGGTACTTCCAAATCAGGTACTTCCAAATCGGGGCCTTCCAAATCGGGGCCTTCCAAATCGGGGCCTTCCAAATCAGGGCCGTCCAAATCAGGGCCGTCCAACTCCGGCCTGACCATCCGCGCCGAGCGCACGCGCGCGCAGGACGGCATCGTGCGTCTCGTCGGAGAGGTGCACGCGATCGACCGTTCGCCCGCGCGCGCGACGATCGTCGTGCTCGACGCGCATGCGCGCATCCTCGCGATCGACGAATCGGACGAGATCGGGCTCTTCCACGTGCGGCTCCCCGATGGATCCGCCGAGATCGCGTTCGTCCCGCATCCGCGCGCGATCGACGGCGACGCGGGCGCGATGCGCGCATGGGTGCTTCCGCTCGACCCGCGGGGCACCGCGTGAATCTCGCGCGTTTCATCGAACTCCCCGAGGAAGCGCGCGTCGCGACGATCCGCGACGACGCCCGCGGCGCCACCGCGGCGCTCGTCGCGCTTGGCGACGAGTGCGAGCGGCTCGCCGCAGGTTCGCCCGCCGACGCGATCGCGCACGGCGGGGCGATCGCACGCTGCGCGCGCACGCTGGCGCTCGGATCCGCCGTCGCGCGCGCGCTGCGCGCCACGATCCCCGCGATCGCGTACCAGGGCCGCCTCGACGACGCGATCGCCGCCGCGGATGAAGCCGCGCGCGAAGCGTCCGCCGCCGGTGACGCGATCGAGGCCGCGCGCGCACGCGTCGCGTCGATGCACGCCCTGGCGAAGCTCGGCCGCACCGACGAGGCGCTCGCGACCGGACGCTCGGCGCGCGACGCGCTCGCCGGCGCAGGCCGCGCCGATCTCGCCGCGCGGGCCGAACTCAACCTCGCGAACATCCACAAGATCCGCGGTGAGACCGGCGATTCGCTCGCTGCGCTCGAGCGCGCGCTCGCGGGCATCCACGCCGACGATTCGACCGCGCGCGGCGTGACGCTCAACTCGCTCGGCGAGACGCTGCTCCAGCTCGACCGGTTCGACGAGGCCGAGCGTGCCTTCCGCGACGCCGAGGCGCTGCTTGCGGCGCAACCCTTCGCCCGCGCGGTCGTCGCCGGAAATCTCGCCGATCTCCTCGCGCGCGAGGGGCGCGTGGGTGAGGCGCTGCGCGTCTTCGACGCGGCATCGCATGCGACGAAGGACGCTGCTCCCGGGCATCACGCGCGTCTCGAGATCGATCGCGCGGAGGCGCTGCTTGCGATCGGCGCCTTCGCCGAGGCGCTCGATGCGACCGACCGCGCGCTCGCGGTCGCGGTTTCGAAGGGACTGGCGTCGGAGACCGTGCGCGGGCTCTCGGTGCGCGCACGCGCGTACCTCGCGGCCGGTCGTCGCGACGAGGCCGCGGGAGCCGTCGACGACGCGCGCCGTCGGGCGCTTGCGATCGGAGATCGGCGCGCCGATCGGGCGGCTGCCCTCGTCGCGAGCGAGATCGCGCTCGTCGCCGGCGACGCCGACGCGGCGCTCCGCTTCGCCTGCGAGGCGCGGGAAACGGCCGCTTCCGACGCGAGTCCGCTCGACGTCGCGATCGCGCGCACGCGTGCGGCGCGCGCGCATCTCGTCGCCGGCGCGCACGACGAGGCGCTGCGCGAATCGACCGCCGCGATCGCCGCGGCCGCGTCGCTCGACGTCGCGACGGTCGAACTCGACGCGACGCTCGTCGCCGCCGACGCCGAGCGCGCCGTGTCGGGCATCGAGCGCTCGATCGCTCGGCTCGCACGCGCCGTCACCATCGCCGAATCGACGCGCGCCACGCTCGCCGCCGACCGCCATCGCGCCGCCTACGCCGCCCTCAGCCTGCGCGCCTACGAGGATCTCGCGCTCGACCTCCTCGCCCGCGGCGACGCCGGCAGCCTCGCGCGCGCCTTCGACATCACCGAACGCGCGCGCAGCCGCACGCTGCTCGAGACGATGCTGCGCGCGATCGACCGGACGGCGGGATCTCGCGCCGGCGATCGCGCCACCGGATCCGAAGCGGCGGCGTCGGACGAACTCGCCGCGCTCCGCGCCCGACTCTCGGTGCTGCACGCGGCCGGACCGAGATCGGGCGGCACCGACCTCGGCAACGACTTCGCCGGCGAACGTCGCGGAACGCATCCGAACGCGCAACTCGACGCGATGCACGCGACCGAGCGCGCGATCGACGACGTCGTCGCGCGACTCGAGAACTCGCGCGGCCTCGGCGCGCTGCTCGCCTCGCCGGTCGAGCTCCCGACCGTCGTCGGCCGACTCGCGCCGGACGACGCGCTGATCTCGTACTTCGCCTCGGGCGACGAACTGCTCGCCTTCACCGTGGCGAAGGGACGGCTGCGCTGCGTGCGATCGGTGGCTCCGATGTCGGAAGTCGCCACGCTCGTCGAGAAGCTGCTCTATCTCCTGCGGGCCGGCGCGAGAGAGGTCGAATGCACGCGCGACGCGCGTCCGATCGAGGCGCTCGCGCGCGCGCTGGCCTCGGCGATCCTCGCGCCGATCCTCGCCGACGAGCCCGAGATCCGCCGTGCCCGGCGCATCGTCGTCATCCCCTGCGGGCCTCTCCACGCGCTTCCGTTCGGCCTGCTCGACCCGGGCGACGGACCGCTTCTCCTCCACCACGAGATCCAGGTCGCGCCGAGCGCGAGCATCGCGTGCGCCGAGGTTCCGGCGGAGTCGCGCGAAAGTCCGCGCGAAAGTTCGTGCACAACTTCTTGCAAAGCGTCGTGCACATCATCGCGCACGGCACCGCATGCATCGCCACGCACCGCCGTCGTCGCGTTCGCCGACGGCGCCGCACCGCTCATCGCGGAGGAGGCGGAACGCATCGCCGCGCTGCACGGGGTCGAGGCGTGCGCGGGCGAACACGCCACGCGCGCCGCGCTTGCGCGGATGGTGCTCGGCGCGGACACCGTCCATCTCGCCTGTCACGGGCGGTTCGTCCCGTCGCTTCCCGCCGCCAGCGGACTGCGTCTTGCGGACGGCTGGCTTCCGCTCCGCGACATCGTCGCGCTTCCGCTCGACGCCGACCTCGTCTTCCTCTCCGGCTGCGAGACCGGTCGCCACGCGGTCGATGCGGCCGAGGAGCTGACCGGTCTCGCGCGCGCCTTCCATGCGGCCGGCGCCCGGCGGCTCGTCACCACGCTCTGGCCGGTCCGAGATCGAGCGGCGCTCGCGGTCGCCACGGGCTTCCATGAAGCCCTGCGGCGCGGAATGCGACCTTCTGCCGCACTTCGCGACGCCGTACTTGCCTTCCGCCGGGATACGCCGCATCCTTCGTGGTGGGCACCCTTCGTCGTTTCGGGAGTCCTCTGATGCGCACCACCGCACGCACCACCGCACGCACCATCGCCCACGCCCTGTCGATCTCGATCGCGCTCGCCGCCGCAGGTCATGCGCGGGCGGGCGGCGATCCCAACGAACCGGTCGTCCCGGGAGAACTCATCGTGCGCGCCGATGCGCCGGCGACGCTCGCGGCGGCGCTCGCGGCGCTCGACGTCGACTTCGCGAACGTCGCCGTGATCGACCAGATCGCGGGACGTCCGATCTACCTCGTGTCGTACGCGCTCACCGCGACGCAGACGCCCGGCGACGTCTCCGCGGTGATCGACGATCTCATCGCGACCGGCACGATTCCCTGGGGCGAGCTCAACTACATCGGCCAGACCGGCGAAGGCAAGACCGACAGCCTCTGGCTCTCCGGGGTCGGCTTCGGCGCGCAGACGTTCGCCAACCAGTACGCGGTGCCGCTCCTCGGCATCGAACTCGCGCACGAGCGTTCGCGCGGCGCCGGCGTCGTGGTCGCGGTGATCGACACCGGCGTCGATCCCCTGCATCCCGCGCTCGGCGGCCGCGTGTCGCCGGCGGGTGCGAGCTTCGTGCCCGGTTCCGCCTCGAGCGGCGACATCGGCGACGGCATCGACAATGATGGCGACGGGCTCGTCGACGAGCAGGTCGGACACGGCACGTTCGTCGCGGGGCTCGTCCATCTCGTCGCGCCCGAGGCGACGATCCTGCCGGTGCGCGTGCTCGACAGCGACGGCAGCGCAGGCACCTACCAGATCGCGCGCGCGCTCGCGTGGGCGATCGACCGCGGCGCGCACATCGCCAACATGAGCCTCGGCGAGACCTACCGCTCGCAGGCGCTCGAGGACGTCGTCGGCGAGGCCGAGACGCGCGGAATCGCCGTGTTCGGCGCCGCGGGCAACTCGAACACCGACGATCCCCGCGAGTTCCCGGCCTGCGACGGAGCCGCGACGGGCGTGAGCGCGCTTGATTGGAACGACGTGAAGGCGCCCTTCTCGAGTTTCGGCATCCGCATCGATCTCGCGGCGCCCGGACACACGCGACTCGCGAAGGGCGCTCCCGATCCGACCAAGTCGATCGTGGGCCCGCTTCCCGGCGGCGGATACGGGGCGTGGATGGGTACTTCCTTCGCGACCGCGTTCACCTCGGGCACGGCCGCGCTCGTCCGCGCGCAGCATCCGGAGTGGCCGACGAAGGCCGTTCCCGCATCCACGATCCGCGCGCGTCTCACCGACACGCTCGCCACGACCGGGGTCGCGATCGACGCGACGAATCCCGCGTTCGCGGGCCTCCTCGGAAGTTCGCGCATCAGCGCGCTCGGCGCCGTCGAGGCGGGTCCGATCGCGCCG
Organism: Phycisphaerales bacterium; assembly: GCA_044346895.1. Lineage (GTDB taxonomy): Bacteria > Planctomycetota > Phycisphaerae > Phycisphaerales > SM1A02 > QWPT01. The sequence continues at coordinate 7,497 of JBIIYI010000033.1, read as the reverse complement.
CCCCTCGGCGATCTCGATCTCGACGGCGATGTGACGGCCGCGGATCTCTCGCTCCTCCTCGAGGCGTGGGGTCCGGCGCCGGGCGGGCATCGCGCCGACCTCGACGCCAGCGGCGACGTCGGCGCCGCCGACCTGTCGCTCCTCCTCTACGCGTGGTGAGCGCGCGCGATGCGCGGCGAGGGCACGCCGATGCGCGGCGCCTTGCCGAACGCGTTCCACGCATGCCGTCGCCGCGCGCGAATCGCGTACATTTCGCGCCATGCAGGATCCAGCGCGCGCACTCAAGTGGGATCGTCGCTTCCTCGAGCTCTCCGACGTGATCGCGCGGTGGTCGAAGGATCCGTCGCGCGGCGTCGGCGCGGTGATCGTGAGTCCGTCGCGCCAGATCGTCGCGACGGGGTTCAACGGCCTTCCGCGCGGCATCGAGGATCGCCCCGAGCGGCTCGAGCGGCCGGTCAAGTACGACCTCATCGTGCATGCCGAGATGAACGCCATCGTCCAGTGCGCGCGCAACGGCGTGACGCCCGTCGGTTCGACGATCTACACGAGCTTCGCGCCGTGCGTCCACTGCACGCTTTCGATCATCCAGTCGGGGATCGTGCGCGTGGTCACCTACCGCGCGGGCAAGGGCGACGAGCATTGGGAGGCGAACTTCGCCAAGTCGCGCGAACTGCTCTCCGAGTCGGGCGTCGAGTTCGTCGAGCTCGCGCGCGCGTAGCGCGGCGCGCGATCACCGCGATCACGTTCACTTCGCCTCGATGCCGAGTTCCCTCGCGGTGAACGAACGGTTGCGACCCTTCGTCTCCTCGCGCACCTTCGCGACCAGCGCGGTGTCGACGGCGGACGCCGAGTTCCCCCAGGCGCCGCGCACGTAGGTCAGCACCGCCGCGATCTCCTCGTCGGTGCGCAGCGGCGCCGCGGGCATGACCTGGTTGTAGACCTGTCCGTCGACCGAGATCCGGCCCTCGAGTCCGTGCATCACGATCCGGACGAGCGTCTCCGGGTCGCCGAGCACGATCTCGCTCGCGCGGAGCGGCGGGTAGACCGGCGGAAGTCCGCGGCCGTTCGCCTGATGGCAGCTCATGCAGTTCGAGTAGAGCCGCTTGCCGAACTCGGCGAACGACATCTCGGCGCCACGCTTGATCTTCGGCGCGATGAACGCGACGTCCTCGCGGCCCGGCCAGAACAGGTTCCGATCGACGGGCGTCGCGAGCGCGAGTTCCGCGGGCGGCTTCGCGAGCATGGCGAACCAGCCTTCGGGCTCGCAGGACGCGACGAGCTGCACCGGTTCCTTCGAGGCGATGCGCTGCCGCGCGGCGACGCGCTCGAGCATCGCCTTCGCAAGCCACGGACGTTCGGACGCCACCGAAGCGGCCGTCGAGAGGATGAGCGAGAGCGTCTCCGGCGACGGCGCGCCCGAGCCGTCGTCGAGCAGCGCATCGGTCAGTTCCGCCGCGAACGCGCGTGGTCCGACGCCATCCTCGCCGAGGATGCCGCCCGACTGCGCCGCCGCAAGCACCTCGAGCTCGATCCCGGGAATCGCCGAGATCGCCGCGCTGCGCATCGCGCGCGACGCGATGTCGCGCCGAAGCGCGGGTTCGAGGATCGCCAGTCGCAGCGGCGCGTCGAGCGTGCCCGCCGAGAGCATCGCCTGCTCGCGCACCGCAGGCTGCGCGTCGTCGATCGCGCGCGCGAGGATCGTGGCGAGCGAGAGGCCGTCGAGCGTGCGCTCCGCCGCGCGCAGCGCGTGGACGCGCACCATCGGATCCGCCGATCCGAACGCCGTCTCGATGACCTCGGCGTCGAGCGCGCCGCAGCCCGCGAGGGTCCAGAGCGACTCGAGCGCCGGGACGGGCGTCGTCGCCGCGAGCAAGCCGGAGTCCGCGGACGGCATCGCCGCGCGGAGCACCGCGATCGCCTTCGGATCGCGCCGCTCGACGAGCAGTCTTCGCGCCGTCGCGCGCACCGGCTTCTCGGTCGATGCGAGGAGCTGCACGAGTTCCTCCGACGGGAGCGCGGCGAGATCGCGCCGGTCGCCGTCCGCGCGCAGGCCGTCCTTCGGCACGATGCGCCAGATGCGGCCCGCGTCGAGCGGCTGCTCGAGGCCGCGCTCCTCGACCTGCTTCCGCAGGAACGTCGTCATGAACATCCGGTGCTGCACGACGCCGCGGTACATGTCGGCGAGGTAGATCGCGCCGTCGGGGCCCGCCGCCGCGAAGACGGGGCGGAAGCGCTCGTCCGTCGACGTGAGGAACGACGCGTCGCCGTCGGCGGGCGTCGCGACGACGCGGCCATCCTGCTCGGACAACCGATAGCGGTGCACGAGGTTCCCGACCGGCTCGCAGATGAGCGCGCAGCCGTCCATGTCCGCGCCCATCGCGACGCCCTCGTGCACGTGCGGACTGCACGCGCCGGTGAAGTTCGCGAGGCGGCCGTCCTTGAGGACGCCCTTCTGGTAGCCGCGGTTGACGCCCGGCGTCAGGTGCGATGGATGGACGCGCATGTCGCCTGCCGCGCGCGCGGGCACGCCGTCGAACGACTTCTGCGAGATGTTGCGCGCGGCGTACTGCTTCGGAACGAGGTCGACGAGCAGCGGATCGGAGTTGGGCGAGTAGTAGAGGCGGCCCTCGTCGTCCTCGGCGATCCCCCACTGCCCGTGCGGCGACACGCGCTCCTCGCGCAGCGTCTCGCCATCGGGGACGAAGCGCACCGGATGCTGCGAGCAGGCGAACGTGTTGTCGAGCGTCCAGAGCAGGCCGTTGCCCGCGTGCTCGGGGTTGCCCTTGCCGGCGAATCCGCTCGCGACGACGCGCGATTCGTCCGCGCGACCGTCGCCGTCCGTGTCGCGCGCGAAGAGGAGATGCGGCGGCTCGATGACGAGCAGGCCGTCGCGCCAGTGCGCGATGCCGCGCGGCATCACGAGTCCGTCGAGGAACACGGTCGCGCGGTCCATGCGGCCGTCGCCGTCGTCGTCGTCGAGCACCTTGATGCGGCCGAGCGGTTGATCCTCGCCGGCACCGTCCGCGTCGCGCATGTAGCCGCGCATCTCGACCACCCACAGCCGCCCGTCGGGCCCGAAGCGGAACGCGACCGGCGCCTCGACCAGCGGTTCCGCCGCGACGAGTTCGACGCGGTAGCCGTCGCGGATCGCGAAGGTCGCCTGCTCGGCGGCGGGATCGAGCGCCGGCGATGCCGCGACGCGCCACTCGGCGGGCAGTTCCGGCTGCGTCTCGCCGGCGCGGTCGCCGTTCTGCGCAAGCGACGCGCCCGAACAGGCGAGCGTCGAGAGGAGGGCGAGATGACCGAGCGCGGTCGATGAGGAGCGCATCGACGCACTGTATCGGAATGTCGATCCGCGCCAAAGCGTTCGCGCGCACCGCGTGCGCACGAACCTATGCCGCCGCGCGGACTCCGTGCCGACTCCGCGTGGACGAGCGCGCGCGTCTCGCGCGGAAGCCGCGCTACCGCAGCTTCGCGTGCTGCGCGTGCGCCTGCTCGGGCGCGAGCACCTTTTGTCCGAGTCCGCCGATGATGTCCTGGCCGTCCTCCGACACGAGGAAGCGCAGGAACTGGAGCGCGGGCTCGTTGGTGCGCTTCGGATCGTTCACGAAGTAGATGCGCATCGACCGCGCGAGCGGATATCGGCCCGATCGGATCGCCTCCTCCGTCGGAGCGACGAAGCCGCTGCCGTCGAGCGCCTCGATCTCGAGCTGCCGCACGCGCGCGGCCTCGAAGTACGCGCTGCAGTAGCCGATCGCCAGCGGATCGGTGGCGATCGCCTGCACCACGCTCGAGGCGACGGGCTCCTCGTTCACCGAAGTCCGGAACGGTCCGCCCTGCAGCACGATCTCCGAGACGATGCCGTTCGAGCCGGTGCCCGGTCCCATCCCGAAGAGTTCGATCTTCCTCGATGAAAGCGACGTGTCGCGCACGCCGACGTCGCCCCAGACGACCGCCGGACCTCCTCCGCGTCGGCGCTCGCGGCCGAAGACCCGGTCGAGATCCCTGAGCGAGATGCGCGTGATCGGATTCGCGCGGTTCACGCAGATCGCGATCGCGTCGACCGCGATGTCGACGTACTCGACCTTCAGGCCGCGCGCCTTCTCGATCTCCTCGATCTCGGCGGGCCGCATCGCGCGGCTCATCGGCGCGAGATCGGCCGTGCCCGCGGCGAGCGCCTTCGGTGCGGCGCCCGAACCCGAACTCTCGACGACGAGATCGATGTCCGACTGCGCCTCGCGGAATCCCGCGCGCACGGAGTTGAGGAGCAGTCCGACCGACGAGCTTCCGACGCAGCGCACCGTGCCCTTGAGCGACGGATTCTCGATGAAGCGCGGATAAGGGCTCGCGTCGACGTCCTTCTGCGGTTCGGCGGTCCCGGTCGCCGCCGGTGGTGATTCGACCGTCGACGTCGCGGCCGGGGCCGGGGCCTGCTGCGCCGCCGGAGGTTCCGTCGCCTGCGTGGCGGCCTGCGGAAGGGAGAGTCCGAGGACGACGAGGATCGTGGGGATGGATCCGAAGCTCATGCCGCACCTCCGTTCGATGGCCGGGCCGCGCGGGCGCCCGTCGCGCGATAGGCGAAGAGGAGCGCGAACGCGAGCACGACCACGCCCGCCGCGATCGCGCCGATCATGAAGACGATGCGCGTGACCATCTCCTCGAGACTCTCGATCCGCTGCTCGGTCGCGTGGGTCACCTCGTCGATGAGTCCCTTGACCGACTTCGAGCCCGCGAGCGAATCGGCGTTCTCGAGCAGGCGGTTCGCCTCGCCGAGCGCGACCGTCGCGTCGCCGAGCATCCTCTGGTAGTCCGCGATGTCGAACGGCTTCGCGGGCGGCGCGTTCGGATCGACCGGCGCCGGGGGACCCTTGATCTCCGCAACCTTCCCGAGCAGCCGCTCCGACGTCTCCGCGAGCTTCTGCACCGCGTCGAGCGTCGGCTGCGCGGCCGCGAGCGTCTTCTGCGCGTCGCCGAGGATCGGCGAGACGCCTTCCGAGATGGCGCGCGCATCCGCAGCCGCCTTCGCGGCTTCTCCTGCGATCGCCGTGACTTGACCCAACGCCGCGTCGATGTCCTTCTGGCGTCGGTCGATCTCCGCGAAGATCGCGGTCCGCTCGTCGGCGACGATCTTCGGCACGTCCGCCGCGAGCTTCGTCACCGTCGCGCCGAGCGACTCGACCGACTTCGACACGCCGTCGAGGTTCGCGAGCGCGCGCTTCGTCTCCTCCTTCGCGAGCACCTCGTCGGCGAGCGCCTGCGTCTGCCAGTTCGCGAGCGTCGGCATGCGCTTCGCGAGGTAGAAGATGCGCTCGCCGAGCTTCCGGTACGCGACCGACTCGTCGATCGCCTTGTTGAGCGGCTCGAAGAGCCCGCCGCCCGAGGCGACGTCGCGGATCAGCGACTCGCCGCGCTGCTCCGCAAAATCGTCGAAGCGAACGAAGCTCGTGTCTTCGACACTGCGGTTCTCTCGGCGCCACGAGGCGATCATGAAGTCGAGCGCGGCGAGCTGGTCGGGGAGGAACACGCGCGAGGCGATGCGCCAGATCTCCTCGCGCGCCTGCCGGAGCGCGACGACGAGCGGCTCGGCGCGATCGGCGCCGAACTCGCGCGTCGCGCGGTCGTCGTCGATCCAGACCTGGCTCGTGAGCGTCACCATGATCGTCAGGTCGAGCACCTGCGAGAACGGGTCGCCGTTCGTCGCGATGTCGTAGGCACTGGTCGTCGATTCGACGAGGAAGCGCTGCGCCGTCGCGCGGGCGCGCGCGTCGGGGTTGTTCTTCGTGATCTCCGCGATCGCATCCTCCATGAGCGTGCGATAGCGGTCGGCGTAGGCGTTGGTCAGTTCCTCGAGTTCGTCGAAGCCGATCTTCTCGCCCGCGGCACTTCGGCTGAAGTCGGTCGAGCCAGTGACGGCCTTCTCACGCCGTGGTGCGCCGCGGGATGGCGCCATGCAGGCAGGAAGCGTCGCAAGTGCGCTCCCAATCAGTGCGGCGATCGCTGTTCTTGAAGCTGTCTTCAGCGCGCGATGCGACGTAGGGGATTCGTCTCGATGCATCTCGACTCTCGGTTTCCTTAGAACGTGAACTGCAACTGCGTGCGAACAACCCACTCTCCACCGAATGTCTCGCCGTCGGCCTCGGTGTAGTCGGGCAGCCAGTTGGCGCCGCTCGCGGCGAAGTCGACGATCGGCGTGAACGCGTAGCCGAAGTCGCCGCTCACCTTGATGCGGTTCTTGACGCCCGCAGGCCACCAGTTGGCGCCGACGGTGAGGATGCTCAGTTCGTCCGCGTCGGCCTCGAGCGCAGTCGGCTGCACGCGGAACCTGTCGGTGTCGCTGTTGCCGATCTCGTAGCGAGCGAACGCCTCGACGTCGTCGGTGACGAAGTAGCCGCCCTGCGCGACCGCGCCCCACTGCTGCATCTCGTCGCTGTCGCCGCCGCCGCGCACCGGCTGCGCCTCCTGCAGCGACACGTCGCGGTAGACGCCGTAGAGGAAGACGCTCGCGCCGCCGAAATCGATGCGCATGTCCGCGGTCGCGCTCCACATGACGTCGGGCGTGGCGCCGTTCGTCCCGGAGATCGGATCGACCTGCTGCGCGTACGCGGCGACGCCGAACAGCGCCGCGGCGGTCTCGCCCCGGTAGCTCTGCATGTCCTTGAACTGCTTCCAATCGCCGCCCGTCTTCGCCTCGAACCGGCCGATGAAGACGTAGTCGGTCGGCACCGCGCTGAAGCCGGTGTTCTGCGAGCCGGGGATTCCGAGCGCCGGAGCGGCGTTGAGGTCGGACGCGCTGCCGCCGACGATGCTGTACGGCGCGCTTCCGGCCGCGGCGAGTTCGCCGCCGTAGAAGCCCTCGACGCGGACGACGTCCGATTCCCACGCGAGCCGCATGCCCTGCGCGCGGCCCGCCGTGAAGAAGGTGTCGACGAGCGACCGCTCGACCGCGAGCAGTCCGGTCACCGAGTCGATCGACTCGCGTAGGTACGGGGTCTTGAACTGGCCGACGCGGAGGTTCCAGCCGTCGTCGAAGCGCTTCTCGACGAAGGCGTCCTCGAGCGTCGCCGCTCCGCCGTTGCGCGCGAATCCGAACTTGAACTCGTAGTACCACGACGGATCGACGATCGTGCCGAAGAACGTCAGGCGCGCGCGGCGGATCTCGAAGCCCCACGCGTCCTCCCCGGTCGATGCCGAGGGCGAGCCCTGCGCGGCCGTCCCGGAGCCGATGTCGCGCGACCCGTACGCCCAGCGGATCTGCGTCTCTCCCTTCACGGAAAGCGAGTAGTTGCCGTCCGCGCTCGCGAGGAAGAAGCCCTTCTTCGCGTCGTAGCCCGCGGTCGCGCCTCCGTCGGCGAGGCTCGCGCGCGTCGACGCGTCCGCAAGCGCGTCGGTCACGATCGCGCGGATCTCGGTCGCGCGCCGCTCGGTGAGCCAACCGGCATCATCGCCCTGCGCGACGCGCTCCTCGAGCGCGCCGACCTTCTCGGCGAGCGCGGCGTT
>JBIIYI010000360.1:0-3626 GCA_044346895.1 Phycisphaerales bacterium | reverse complement strand
CGCTCGAGAACGTCGCGCTCGCGCCGCTCGTCGCGAACGAGGCGGTCGAGGTCGCCGACGGCCTGCGCGTGACGCCGATTCCGGTGCCGCACCGCGCGGAGTTCAGCGAGACCGTCGCGTTCCGCATCGCGACGCCGTCGCGCGCGGTGCTGTGGCTGCCCGACATCGACTCGTGGCGCGCGTGGGACGACGCGGGCACGCGCCTCGAGGACGTGCTCGCGACCGTCGACGTCGCGTATCTCGACGGCTGCTTCTTCGCAGACGGCGAGCTTCCCGGCCGCGACATGAGCAAGGTGCCGCATCCGCTCGTGACGGACACGATCGCGCGCCTCGCGCCGCTGCCGGCGGCGGAGCGCGCGAAGGTCCGCTTCATCCACTTGAACCACACGAATCCCGCGCTCGACGCGGCGAGCGACGCCGCGCGCGCGATCCGCGACGCCGGCATGCGCGTGGCGGCGGAGGGTGAGGTCGTCCCGCTCGCGGGGAAGTGACGTGGCGTCCTGGGGCCGCAGGCATCAGGGCGCGCGGCACGCACCCCAAGATGCAAGCACGATCGTGAGATCGGCGCCGTCGATCTGACCTGAGCGGTCGATGTCGCAGGCCTGGGAGAACTCGGACGAAGTCGCCGGCCCCCAGTAGGCGAGGATCGCGCCGAGATCGGCGCCGTTCACCACGCCGTCCGCGAGCACGTCCCCGAGGCACTCGCAGAGATCGAGCACGCCGTTCGCGTTGATATCCGCCGCACCTTCCGCGATGTCGCACGCGTCGCCCGTGCCGTTCTCATCGCAATCCGTCTGCTCCGGATTCGCGATGCCGGGACAGTTGTCGGTCAGGTCGGCCACGCCGTCGCCATCGAGATCGTCCTCTGGGCACACGTTCGTGAACGTGTTTCCACCAAGATCGGTCCAGATGGCCCACTCCGGCCCGATTTCCGGGTTCGTCGACGCTTCGTTGCCGCAGAAGAAGGTGTCGCGGATGTTCGGTGCATCGCTGCTCGATTCGATCTCGATCGCACCACCATCGAAGTTCGCAACGTTGTGGCCGAACACGCATCGGTCGATCGATCCACGCGCTTGTCCTAGGAGCAGTGCGCCTCCCCTTTCGCCGACGTTCTCGCGAAACGCGCAGTCGATGAGATCGAAACTCGTTCCCCGCAGGACGAGCGCTCCACCGTAAATGGCGGGGTGAGCCGCGCCATTCCGCTCGAACGTGCATCGTTCAAACCGAACTCGGTCGATCTCCTCCCAGGCAACGCACTCGACAGCTCTCCAATCGTGATCCGTGAACACGCAGTCGATGAAGCGCGCCGCCGAGTACAGGAAGTATCCTGCGGCAGGTCCCGAGTCCGTCGGCTTCTCGTTGTTCGCGAACCGGCAGTTTCGAAACTCGATGTCGACGTCGTAGGCATACACCGCGGAAAGCGCGCCGCGGGCGTTCGTGAACACGAGGTTCTCGAAGGCGAGTGGAGCCGAGTGCACCCCTGTGCAGGAAAGAAGCGAGCGCTGTCCGAGTCCGTCGATGAAAGTGGCGGGCCTTCCTTCGGCATCGACGGCGCCACGCATGATGAACCCGACGCCACCGGAGCGGAGCAGCGTCGTCGGCGCGAATGTCCCCGCGGCGAGTTCGATCGTGCCGCCCGGCCGCACGACCGCGATTGCCTCGTCGATCGTGGCGACGTCGCGTGGAACGCGGACGACCTGCGTCGGATCGACGACGCACTGGTCGACGACCCCGTCGTCGTCCGCATCCGTGCACGAGTTGGCGAAGCAGACGCCCGCGTCGATCCAAGCGATGCCGCTGATCTGCGGCTGCGCGCCGGTACCGAGGCCGTTGCGACAGAACGTGACATCCTCGAAGGTGGGCTTTAGCGCTGGTGCGCCCCATGTATCGGCAGCGACCGCGACGCCAATGTTCTCAGTGAACCGGCAATTGCGAAGCGTCGGTTGCGCCGCAAGAAAGAACATCGCGCCGTAGTAGTCGATCCCCCGACGGAAGACGATGTTCTCCCAGACGCAATCCGCGGACTCCTGCGTCGTCGCCCGCGCGACCATGCGCTGATTGCCGCCGTCGAGAACGGTCGCGGGCGAGCCGTTCGCCGACACCTCGCCTCGGATGACGAGGCGCTTCCCCATCATGTCGATCGGCTGCGCGACTTCGTAGACCCCGGCGCGAATCAGCACGGTGTCGCCGACGCCCGCCGCCGACACCGCCGCCTCGACCGTCGGGTATTCGTCGGGAACGACGTGCAGTCCATCGCCGATCGATGCGCAGGTGTCGGGCACTCCGTCGTCGTCGGCATCGCCGCACGAGTGCACGAGGCAGTTGCCGCCGAGGTCCGTCCAACGGCTCGTGATCTGTGCGCCGTACAGCGAAGCGCTGTTGCCGCAGAAAGTCGAGCCTTGCAGCCGGAGGTTCTGGTACTGCGGCGCACCCCATTGGTGGATGGCTCCGCCCCACGTTGCGGAACAACGCCGAAACGCGCAATCTTCAATGGTGAAGATGCCGCTGATGCTAAGCGCACCGCCGAAAGAGGCCGTGCATGCCTCAAAGTTCATGCGGCGCGCGGTCATCGGCGAACTGCCGGTGTAGACGTTGATGGCACCGCCATCCGATGCCGCACACTCGATGAACTCGCAATCTTCCATGACCCCGAACCAGCCCGAAATGCCGCCACCGATCTGCGCCCAGTTCCGCTCGAAGCGACAGCGCACCATCGTGTTTCCCCAGCCGTAGATCGCGCCACCGCGGGTCGTGGCCGCGCTCGAAGCGGAGTTCTCGATGAAGACGCAATCCGACAGATTGACTCTCCCCGCAAGCGCACCACCGCTGTACGCAGCAGTGTTGTCGATGAACCGCGTGTCGAAGATGTCGCATCCACCCGACCAGACGCAGATCGCGCCGCCTTCGAACTGTGCGTTCTCCCCGGGAAGGATCACAGCCTCGTTTCCCATGAACGTGCAGTTCCGCACGGTAACTTCCGACCCCTCGATGAACACGGCGCCCCCGCGCGCCGCGCGCCCATTGATGATCGTGAGATTCTCAAGCGCCGTCGCCGTGGTCTCGCCGGAGTTGCAGACGAAAAGGCGCTTCGTCCATTGCCCGTCGATGGTCGCGGCCGGCAGGCCCTGGGCGTCGACGGCGCCGCGCACGACGATCTGCTTGCCCCGGAGGTCGATGGTCGCCTCCGGCGTGTAGACGCCCGCGGCGATGTGGATCACGTCGCCGGTTGAAGCGGCGTCGATCGCATCCTGGATCGACGCGTGGTCGGCGGGCACGTGGATATCCGCCGCATCCGCGACGCGGCACGGCGCGCAGCACATCGCTCCGACGAACGCGGCGCATGCGAGACTTCGGATGTTGTCCCCGAGGTGAAGCATGCGGTGAAGCGTGAGGTGAAGCGTGAAGTGAAGCATGGAGTGATGCGTGTAGTGACGCATGGACTGACGCATGGACTGACGAGCGGTGGGGCGCACGGCGGGCGGCTTGAAGCCGGGTTTTGACCGTGGCGCGGGAAGTCACGCCACGCGGCAAGGGGTTCGATCTCCACGCGAGGTTCTGTCTGGCGGATCCGCTGAAGGCCCGAAATCCGCATCGGCGCCCGGATGGCGAGGAGGCGAGACGAGGCC
>JBIIYI010000046.1:0-11311 GCA_044346895.1 Phycisphaerales bacterium | reverse complement strand
CGCGCATCGCCGCAACTTCGGCCGAAATCCACGCAGAAGAACGGATGTCGAAGTTCGCCTCGACCATCGCCTGCCAGCCGCGTGGCGCGCTGGACTCGCCCGCCGCTTCCGCCGCCGCCGCGGCCGCTTCTTCGGCGGCGCGCATCGCCTCGAGCTCCGCCGTGAGTTCAGGTGGATCGAACGGCTCGGGGAACGCAGCGACGATCCACTGCATCGACGCTGCAGCAACGCTGATGAAGAGTGTGATGCCCGCGAGCGCGCCCACCGCGATGAGGAGCGTGCGCGGCGCGAGTCGTGCGCAGCAGAGGATGATCACGCCGACGCACGCGTACATCGTGAGGATGTCGCCGTACCAGACGAGGAGCCCGTGCAGAAGGCCGATCGCAAGCAGCACGCCGAGCCGGCGGAACCCCGGTGCCCAGCGCGCGCCGCCGAAATCCGATGCGCGCGCGGCCTGCATCGCAAGTCCGAAGCCGAAGAGGATCGAGAAGAGCGAGATGAACTTGAACGAGCAGAAGGCCTCGACGACGCTCCAGACGATCGCGTCGGCCATCGTCCAATCGACTCCCGGAAGCGACACCGTCGGATCGATCGATGTCGCAAGCGGTGTGAAGAAGAACCGCACGTTGACGAGGAGGATGCCGAGCAGCGCGAGACCGCGCGCGATGTCGACGCCGCGAATGCGTTCCGTTGTGCCGATCGGTGCGAGCGTTTTCGGTGTAAGCGGCATCGCTTCAGTCATCATGCGGGCACGCTACTTCGTGCGGCGGATCGCCGCAAGTTCGCGTGCATTGCGGTGGTAGAGCACCCCACCCGCGGCCGACGGGCCCGACATCGACCAACAGTCGCCGAGGGGCCCGAGGTCGTTGACCGCGACGAGCGCGCGGGCGTCGAGGACGGGCGCGTGCGCATCGATGACGTACACCGTGCCCAGCATCGTGGTGAAGTAGAGATGGTCGCCCAGCTGCACGGGCGACGGGAAGAACGCATCGATCTCCCAGCCGTCGGTGCGCGAGCGGTCCTCGTCGGCGATCTCGACGCCGCGCGCGTCGACCGTCTTCGTGCGCAGCGGCTTGCCGTACAGGCGCGTGCCGTCGGCGGCGACGCCCACGGGAAGCTCGAGGAACTCGACCTTTCCCGTGTCGACATGCACGCGCCCGAGCGAGAACGCCGGGCCGCTGTGGCCCGCGGGCGCGAGTCCGTTGCGGCGGTTGTTCGTCGTGCAGAGGAACCAGTGCCAGCCGTTCGACACGATGTTCGTGTGCCACTGCGGATGCACGTGCAGGCGCTCGCCCGCGGCCAGCGGAAACGCGGGGTCGGTGAGCGCGGCAAGTTCGACGTCGACAAGTCGTTCGCCCGACGCGCGCGCGAGGTCGACCTTTCCCGACAGCGACTGCTGGCGCACGAGTTTGCCCGTGCGCGCATCGATCACGAGATGCGACTGCTCGCGGCCGTTGCGGAACCAGTACGCGAAGCGCTCGTCCGAATGCAGCGCGTAGAGCGCTTCCCAACCGCCGTCATCGCGAAGTTCGCCGGTCGGTTCGAACGACCACACGCGCTTCCCGTTCGCGGGATCGATCATCGAGAGACCCACCGGCCGCTCAGGCACGTCGTGCGGGCCGCCGCGCCCGATCAGGATTCCGCGCGGACCGAGCACGGGCGTGCAGTAGAAGGTGCACGAATCCTCGGAGATCCACGCGACCTTCCCCGTCGCGCGATCGATCGCGTGCAGGTAGTTCCAGTCCGCGCGCGAAGAATCGTAGCGAGGGTGGTCCTTCGCAATCGGCTCGATGGTGACGAGGAACTCGCCCACCGCGATCGGCTCGCACTGGCGATTGAACGGGTACGCCTCGGGTTGCGTGCGGAAGTCGCGGCGCCAGACCTCGTCGCCATCTCGCGTGAAGCAGGCCATCGAGCCCGAACTGTTGAAGAACCACACGCGGTCGTGGCTCGCGACCGGCGACCACGAGGTCGAGTCGCTGAAGGCGTACATCTGCGGACTCGTGCGGCCGTGGTCGGCGCGCAACTCACGCGACCAGACAATCGCACCCGTCGCGCGGTCGACTGCGTGGCACAGGATCGCGTTCGACTGCCGCGGCTTCGCAGGATCCTGCTCGGCGAAGGTCGTGAGATAAATGCGGTCGCCGACCACCGCGATTCCGCCCTGCCCCGAGTTCGGAAGCGCGCACTTCCACAGGATGTTCTCACGGCGCACGATCGACCACTCGGTCGCCACGCGCGCCTCGGGCGCGATCCAGTTCGCGTGCGGGCCCGCCGCCTGCGGCCAGGCATCGCACGAATCGCGAGAGGCGCAGGAGGCAAGCAGGAACAGCGAGCTCAGCGCGAGAGTTCTTTGCATCCGCGAAGCGTACCGCCGTCGCGTGCCGGTGAAGTCCGCCGATCGACGCCATCGAGTCGGCGAACGCCGCGCCACAACGCACGCCGGACCATCGGGCGATGCACTCGCCCGATGGTCGTCCAGAGGGAGCCGCCGCAGCGGCGACCGCTCAAACCACGTCGCGACCGCTCAGACCACGTCGCGACCGCTCAAACCACGTCGCGACCGCTCAAACCACGTCGCAACCGCTCAAACCACGTCGCGACTGCTCAGACAAGCAGCTGCCGGATCGGCTCCGCGCCCTCGACACCGACGAGCTTCTGGTCGAGGCCCGCGTAGAAGTACGAGAGGTGGTTCGGGTCGAGGCCGAGGCACTGGAGCGCGGTCGCGTGCAGATGCTTCACGTGGTAGCGGTCGTCGACGCCGGTCGAGCCGAGTTCGTCGGTCTGCCCGACGGTCACGCCGCCCTTGATGCCGCCGCCGGCCATCCACATCGTGAAGCCGTACGAGTTGTGGTCGCGGCCTGTGCCCTCGGCGTACTCCGCCGTCGGCTGTCGGCCGAACTCGCCGCCCCAGATGACGAGCGTCTCGTCGAGCAGGCCGCGTCGCTTCAGGTCCTTGAGCAGACCCGCGACCGGCTTGTCGGTGCGGCCCGCGTGGAAGTCGTGGTTCCTCTTGAGGTCGCCGTGCGCATCCCACGACTCGTCGTTGTGTCCGCCGCCCGAGTAGATCTGCACGAAGCGCACGCCGCGCTCGACGAGCCGGCGCGCGAGCAGGCACTTGTTCCCGAACTCGCGCGTCTGATCCTCGTCGCAGCCGTAGAGCTCCTTCGTCTCCTTCGTCTCGAGGGACATGTCGACCGCCTCGGGCGCGGTCGACTGCATGCGGTACGCGAGCTCGTAGCTCTCGATGCGGCTCTCGAGCTCGCTGTTTCCGCTGCGGAGGAGCGCATGGCGCGTGTTCCACATCTTCACGCGATCGAGCATCGCGCGCTGATGCGCGTCGGTGCGGCCCTCGGGGTTCGCGAGGTCGAGGATCGGCGGGCCTTCGCCGCGCAGCACCGTGCCCTGGTACATCGCGGGCATGTAGCCGCTCGACCAGTTCTTCGCGCCCGAGATCGGACCGCCCGCCGAGTCGAGCATCACGACGAAGCCGGGCAGGTTCTGGTTCACCGTGCCGAGGCCGTAGTTGACCCACGTGCCCATCGACGGACCGCCGAGGAGGCGACCCGAGTTCATCATGAGCATCGCCGAGCCGTGGATCGGGCTCTCCGCGTACATGCTCTTGATGAACGCGATGTCGTCGACGCAGGTCGCGAGATGCGGGAAGAGATCGCTCACCCACGCGCCGCACTCGCCGTACCGGCGGAACTTCCACTTCGGACCGACGACGCGGCCTTCGTTCCTGTCGCCGCCGCGGCCCTTCGTCTTCACCTTGATCGTCTTGCCGTCGTGCTTGTAGAGCTCGGGCTTGTAGTCGAAGGTGTCGACATGGCTCGGGCCGCCGTAGCAGAAGATGAAGATGACGCTCTTCGCCCTGCCGGGCAGCATCGTCGGCTTCGGCGCCATCGGATTCGCGAGCGCGCCGCCGAGACCGCCCGAGGGGCGCGCGAGCGGCGTCGCTCCGTCGAACGCGAACGCCTGTCGCCCGAGGAAGCCGTCCTTCGACAGCATCCCCGCGAGCGCGACCGAGGTGAAGGCGCCGCCCGCCTGCCAGAGGAACTCGCGGCGCGTGCGGCCGCAGAAGGTGTTCGCCGGTCGTTCGAGTGGTTCGCTCATGTCGCTTCCTTCTCTCGCGGCGCGTATCGCACCGCGCTTCGATCCACGATGCTCAGTCGATGTAGAGGAACTCGTTCAGGTTGAGGAGGACGAGGCAGAGGCTGTCGAGCGCCTTCGCGTCGTCGAGGCCCTCCTCCGCCTTCAGTTCGGCGACGAAGGCCACCGCCTCTTCGAGTTCGCGCGCATCCGGCGCGCGTCCGCTCGTGAGGCGCCGGCCGAGCGCGACCTGCGCGCGCAGGTCGCCGGGCCGCTCGCGCTCGAGTCGCCGCGCGAGCTTCGCGGCCTCCTCGTTCGTGAGGTCGCCGTTCATCATCGAGAGCGACTGCGTCGGCACGACCGTCGCGAAGCGCTCGGGGCACGGGCTGTCGAGGTCGGCGAGGTCGAACGACGAGAGCAGCGGATGCTGAAGCGAGCGCTTGAGCTTGATGTAGAGGCTGCGCCGCGTCCACGATTCCTCGGGCGTGAGCGGCCACACCTCGCCCGGGCGCGAGCTCGTCTCGAGCACTTCCCGCGGCATCGGCGGCAGGACCGGCGGTCCGCCGACGGCGGCGTTGAAGGTGCCGTTCGCGACGAGCATCGAGTCGCGCAGTTCCTCGGCGGAGAGGCGGCGCATGCGGAAGCGCGTGAGGAGTTCGTTCGGCGCATCCTTCGCGAGCGCCTCGGCGTCCGGCACGCTCGACATGCGGTACGCGCTCGTGAGCATGATCTCACGGTGCATCGCCTTCAGGCTCCCGCCGTGCGCGACGAGGCGCGACGCGAGATGGTCGAGAAGTTCGGGATGCGTCGGCTGTTCGCCGAGCCGTCCGAAGTCGTTCGGCGTGGGCACGATGCCCTTCCCGAAGTGATGCTGCCAGAGGCGGTTCGCGATCGTGCGCCACGCGAGGCCGTTGCGCGGATCGACGATCCAGTCGGCGAGCGCGAGCCGACGGCCCGAACTCTCGCCGTGCGCGGGCTTCACCGCGGCCGCGGGCTCGGCGCGCGCCGCGACGACCGGCACCGCCGGCTCGACGACGTCGCCGAGCGAATGCGGATTGCCGCGCTGCATGATGCGCGTCTCGCGCGGCGCGCCGTTCTCGCGCACCGCGAGCACGGTCTCGCCCTTCCAGTCGGGCGCGCGCAGCGCGGCGAGCTGCGCGTGCAGTTCGTCGAAGCGCTTCGCCGCGTCGTCGCCCGAGCGCGACGCGATCGCCGCGCGCCGCTCGGACGTCGGCCGCGCGACGCCGAGCGCCACCGACCGCACCTCGTCCTCGCCAAGCACTCGGTCGTAGAAGCGCACCTCGTCGATGTCGCCTGCGAAGGCGCCTCCGCCGGGAAGCATCGCGCCGATCGACAGCTTGCGCGGCGCGTCGAGCCGCGCCTTCGAGCCGCGCGCGCGATCGACCGCGACGCCGTCGACGAAGAGCGTGATGTCGCCCGACTTCCTCGAACGGGTGAACGCGACGTGGTGCCAGCGTCCGTCGTTGTGGCCGGGGCCCGAGGAGACGAAGGTCTCGGGGTCGCCCGTACCGGCACTGACGTAGCCGTTCGCGATGTACGACACGCCGAAGTCGCGCACGATGCCCGGAATCTCGCCGTCGACGAGGCCCTTCCCGAGGAACCAGCGCCGGTCGCTGTCGCTGCCGCCGCCGACATCGGTCGAGCGGAAGAAGAACGAGATGGTGAAGTCGTCGCCGACCGGCCGCTCGATCTCGACGCGGTCGTCGCCCGCGTCGAAGCGGAACGCCCGGCCGATGCGGCCTTCGGCGCCGAAACCAGCGTCGCGCACCGTCGCGGGCTTCGCGGCGTCGACGGCGTTGACCGCGGTCGCGCTCTTCGCGTCCTCGAAGCGGAGATGCGCGAGGAGTCCGTCGGCGGGCGCGAGATCGGGGAAGCCGGCTGCGGAATCGGCTCCTGCAGCATCGAGCGCGCGCAGTTCCGCGACGATCGCGTCGCGCCGCGCGATGTACGCGGCGATCTCGGCCTCGGGATCGGCCTTGCCGAAGTCGCGCCGCACCATGCGCAGCACGTTGTCGGCCTCGATCGAGTTGAACGGGCTCTCCTTGTAGGGCGCGACGCCTGCGAAGAACGCCGCGAACTGGTAGTACTCGCGGATCCGGATCGGATCGCCCTTGTGGTCGTGGCAGCGCGCGCAGCCCATGCTCGTCGCGAGGAAGGTGCGCGCGGTCGTGTCGACCATGCCGTCGAGGTCGTCGGCGAGCGCCTGCTTGAGGTCGGGCACCTCGTCGTCCCAGAGCCCGAGCCGGAAGAATCCGGTCGCGACCAGCGTGTCGAAGTCGCGGTCGGCGAGTTCATCGCCCGCGATCTGCGCGCGGACGAAGCGCGCGTAGGGCATGTCGTCGTTCAGGGCGCGCACGACGAAGTCGCGGTACTTCCACGCGGCTTCCTTGTCGCTGTCGCGCTCGAAGCCGTTGGTGTCGGCATAGCGGACGAGGTCGAGCCAGTGCCGGCCCCACTTCTCGCCGTAGTGCGGGCTCGCGAGGAGGCGGTCGATCAGCCGCTCGTAGGCGTCGGGCGATCCGTCGCCGACGAACGCGTCGATCTCCTCGGGCGTCGGCGGCAGACCGGTCAGGTCGAGCGCCGCCCGACGGATGAGGGCGACGCGATCGGCCTCGGGCGCGGGCCGGAGCCCCTTCGCCTCCATCTTCGCAAGCAGGAACCGGTCGATGTCGCTGCGGGCCCACGTCCCGTCGCGCACCGGCGGGACTGCGGGCGCGACGAGGGGCTTGTAGGCCCACCACGACTCGCGCGCGGATTCCGCGCGCTTGCGCATCGTCTCCTCGGGAAGACCCTTCTCCGCGGCGGGCTTCGGCGCATCCTGCCCGGAGGGCGCGAGGCCGGCTCCAGCCATGAGGACGGCGGCGGAGAGCAGCGAACCGGCGAGCGCGCGTCCGAACGTGATGCGGGCGCTTCGTCGCGGGGCTCCGTCGGACGCGGGATCCATGCTTCCAAGGTAGCCGACGACCGCGTCCCTCCAACGCGCCGGGCCAGCGAAGGCGCGAAAACCCGCGAGTGCCCGTTCGGGCAAAGTCCGCGACCTGACCGAACCGATATCCCTGCATGGATCCGACCACCGCAAGCAGCGCGACTCCCATGGCGGAATGGATGTTCGAGGCCCTCGGCTGGGTTCCAGCGGTCGTGTTCCCGGTCGCGACCGCCATCCAACTGCTCGCGATCCTGCGTTCGAAGGACTCGTCGGGCGTCTCCATCCCGGCGTGGTGCCTCTTCGCGTTCGCGAACATCTGCCTGTTCGCGTACACGGAGAAGTACGGCGAGATCGAGTCGATCCTCGGCTCGCTCGGAACGGCCCTCCTCAATCTCTGCGTCGTGGCCGCGGCGATTCGGTATCGCTCCGACCGCCGAGGAAAGCCGGCGCGCGACGGCGGCGCGTGAGCATCCCGCTCGGAACCCCCGCTCCCGATGAGGACGACCGAGGCAGGCATGCGCGCAAGCCACCTTCACGGACGATGCCGAAGCGCGGCCGGGAATAACGGCGATCGCGAAAGCGTCCCTGCCCTTCCCCCTGCTCGCGACGCCATCCTGCGCACGCCATCCGAATCGCGGAGCGCGCTTGGATGGCCGAACGACCGAGAGAATCCGCGCGCGCACCGCGCCCCAGTAGTCCATCCAGGCTCATCATGAACATCCGGAAGATCCATTCGCTCGCGTCCTTCCCCTGCTCGATCGTGCTTGCCGCGGCGCGCCGCCGCGACGCGCTCCTGCGGGGACGCACGCGGCTGCCGTCGCTCGCCACGCTTGGTGCGATCGCCGGGATTTCGGGCGGTTGCGTCGCCGTCGGCGGCTCGCGGAACTGCGAGCACCCGACGCTCGGCAAGCAGCTGGTCGACCTCAAGGCGGCCCTCGATTCGGGAGCGATCTCGGAAGCGGAGTACGCCGCCGCCAAGTCGCGGATGCTCGCCGGTCCGAAGGAAGGCTGATCGACCGATCGAAGCGCTGCACCGCCCGAGCCGAAACGGGACGGGACGTGGTTCGGTCGCGGCACGGTCCGACGCCCGGTCGGATGTTCATCCCGGCCGCGGCGCACGGGGCGCGGTCGGGCTCGGCGTGGCAGTCGCGTTCGCCGCCCCGGAGATCGCTTCCCGCAGCACCGCCTGCAGTTGATCCCAGTCGACCGGCTTTCGGACGAAGGTCCGCATGCCGGCCGCGTATCCAGCCCGCTCGGTCGAGTCCTCGACGAATCCCGTGCAGCAGACGATCGGCGTCGCGTGACCGCGACGACGGATCTCAGCCGTGAGTTCGATGCCGCTCATGCCCGGCATCGTGAGGTCGGTCAGGACGACGTCCGGTCGCGCGCCCCCATCGAGCGCCTCGAGCGCTGCCGACGCATCGGCGCACGGAATCGCCTCGTAACCGAAGGCGTCGAGCACCTCGCGCAGCATCGAGAGCACCGCCGCGTCGTCATCGACGAGCAGCACCCTCGGCCGCGCACCCGCCGCGCCCTCGTGCTCGACGGCGAAGGGGTCCGCCGCCCGATCCACCGCCCGATCCACCGCGCGATCCACCGCGCGATCCACCGCGCGATCCACCATCGTGGCGCCGCCGTAGGGCAGGAACACCTCGATGGAACCGCCCTCGCTCCCGCGCGGCGCGATGCGCACGGCACCGCCCACATCCGCCACCGTGCGCTGGAGGAGGACGAGTCCGAGCATCGCTTCGCCGAAGGAGCCCCCGCCCTTCCCCGAAGCCGCCCGCGGTTCGAGGACGCGGCCATGCTCGTCGAAGCGCGGCGGCAGACCGCCGTGCTCGAGCAGGATGCGCACGTGTTCGCGGCCGTCGTATTCGACGGAGTCGACCACGATCCGAACCACGCCCGCCGCCTCGCCGAGGGAGGCGAGGCCATGACGTCCGAGCTCGAGCAGCGACTGGCGCAGCCCGACGGTCTCCCCGAGCACGCCACCGATGTCCACGTCGATCTCGGTCTCGATCTCGACCGCGCCACCTGCCTGGATCCTCAGGAGCTGCGACACCTCGATCGCGAGTTCCGCGATGTCGACCAGTTCGACCACGCGATCGCGGCTCTGGGCGACGGCCAGCAGCTGCTCGACGAGCTTGCTCGACCGGCGGGCGGCGGCGCGCATCTCGGAGATCTGCTGGCGCGCGCGGGCGTCGAGCGCCTCGGAGCGTTCCAGCATCTCGGTGTAGAGGAGGATCGGCCAGAGTTCCGTGTTGAAGTCCTGCGCGAAGCTCGAAGCGAGCCGCGTCACCACCTCGGCCTTCTCGCGCCGGGTGTGGTCGAGCATGCCGTGCGCGCGGGTGATCGCCGATCCGAAGGCGCGTGCGAGCGTGCGGATCGCCGAGCGCTCCGAACGATCGATCCGCCGGGCGCCGGAACCGCGCGACTCGACCGCGAGCACGCCCCACAGTCCGTTCTCGCCGAAGACCGGCTTCAGGACGAGTTTCGGTCCTCCGTCCCCGGGGTCGAACTCGACACCGAGATCTCCCAGAAGCTGCGCGCGATCGGTCGGCGAGATCCGCTGCAGGCTCTCCGCGCGCTGCCACGGGAGACCGAAGTTGGGCTGCCAGACGCATTCCGCGGGAGTCCGACCGTCCGCGGGCAGCTCGACCAGCGCGATCGCTCCGGCCCCGAGGGCGTTGCCGAGCAGCGCGAGCGACGCGTAGGCCGCCGACTGCCACTCCATCGCGCCGAGCACCCGCTCGATCGCCGCGTTCGCCGCCTCGAGGAGCTCTCCGCGGCGCGCGAGCGCACGCTCGGCGGCGAACCGCGCGTAGGCAATCCCGGCGAAGTCGGCGAGATAGGACAGGACCTGTCGGTGACGCGCCGTGTAGGCGTTCGGCCGGGAGTTCGCGAAGCCGATCGTCCCGACGACACGACCGTCCGAGACCACCGGGATGAAGAGTCGCGCGCGCACGAGCCTGCCGTGCCCGGGCGGCATGCCGACGTCCGGCTCGAGATCGGCGTCGGGAATGTCGACGACGCGACCCGTCCGCAGGACGAGCCCGGGGTGTCGAAGCATGGCGGTCGACTCCGCGGCCCGCATCTCCTCCGGAGTGAGGCCGCGACCGAAGAGCAGCCGAAGCGCCCCGCTGTCCGGTTCGATGAAGTAGAGGCCGGAGTACTCGCTCGGCGTGAGCTCCTCCGCGAAGGAATCGATCAGCGCGGCGATCTCATCGAGGGAATGCACCTTCGCGAAGGCGCGTGCCACGCGCCGGTCGATCTCGCCGCGGATGCGGAGCCACTGCTGGAACGACTCGATCTCCGCGCGTGGGAAGCGCGAGTGGACCTCGTCGCGCATGCGGTCGACGGTGTCGCGCGCGCGTTCGAACGCATGGCGCGAGATCTCCCGCGACTCCCTTCGAACTGAGATGAACCCGATGATGCCGAGCGAGAACCGCGCTTCGGAGCCACCGCCCCGAAGGGGCTCGAGAGCGCCTGTGGCCGCCAGCGAAGCATGCGTCACATCCGGATCCGCTTCCGCGGCGTCCGCACCTACCGCCCCTGCGGCGTCCAGACCTGCGGCGCCGTCCGCGGCCCCGGCGGACGCGGCAAGGCGGAAGCCGTGGTTCGCACGCGCCATGCTGTCGATCACCCAGACCTCGCACCGCGCCCCGGCGCAGCCGACGCCCCCGGAAGGCCCGCAACCCACGGCTTCGAGGACCTCGCGCGCGAGCCGCTCGAGCAGGACCGACAGCCCTTCCGCGCCTGGTGGAATGTCCCGGAGGATGCTCGGGATGTCGGGAAGGCCCATCGGAAGGCCGTAGGGTACGGCCCGGCAAGTCGCAGCACAACGGCGACGCTTGACTTCCGCCTCCGCCGGGACGAACCTCCCTTGATGCACTCCGACTCGCCCGTCTCCGTCGGCTCGAAACCGCTCCGCAGGGCCCTCTCCGCGTTCGGCGTCCTCATGCTCGGGCTCGGCGGACTCGCCATGGCGGGCGGCGACGCTCCCCCGCCGGAACCCACCGCGCCGCGTCAGGCGGAGCCCGAGAAGCGACTGCTCGTCTTCTCGAAGACCGGCGGCTTCCGGCACGACTCGATTCCCGATGGCATCGCCTGCGTGCGCGAGCTCCTCGGGAATCGCTTCGCGATCGACGCGACCGAGGACGCCGGCGTCTTCCACTCCGAGAACCTCAAGCGCTACGCAGCCGTCGTCTTCGTGTCGACGACGGGCGACATCCTCGACGGCGCACAGCAGGAGGCGTTCGAGAAGTTCATCCG
>JBIIYI010000359.1:0-3635 GCA_044346895.1 Phycisphaerales bacterium | reverse complement strand
GCCGTCGGTCGTGCGCTACGCGGACGATGGGGCATCGTCGCTGCGGGTGGAGGCGGTGGGGGCCGAGGCGCGCGCCGATCGCGATCGGTACCCGTCCCAGACGGTCGCGAGCGCGAAGCGGCTGATGGGGCGTTCCGCTGAAGAGACCCGGTCCTTCGCGCTCGGATTCTCCGTCCCGCTCGTCGAGGGCCCGCGCGGGATCGCCGCGCTCTCGATCGATGGGCGCATCGTCACGCCGCACGAAGTGGCGGCCGACATCCTGCGCGCTCTCAAGCGGATCGCGGAGGAGGATCTCGGTCGTCCGGTCGCGCGCGCGGTCATCACCGTGCCCGCCTACTTCGACGACGCGCAGCGCCAGGCGACGCGCGACGCGGCCCGGCTCGCGGGGCTCGAGGTCGTCCGGATCGTGAACGAGCCGACCGCGGCCGCGCTCGCCTACGGATTCGGGCAGTCGCGGCGTGCCGAGCGCGTCGCCGTCTACGACCTCGGCGGCGGCACCTTCGACGTGACCGTGCTCGACATCCTCCCCGGCGCGGAGAGCGGCGTGGGCGCGGACTGCTTCCAGGTGCTCTCGACGGCGGGCGACACGGCGCTCGGCGGCGACGACATCGATCGCGCGATCGCGGGGCACTGGATGGCTTCCGGCGCGGCCTCGCCCGCGTCGGCGGCTGATCGTGCGAAGCTCGTCGCGGCGGCCGAGCGCGTGAAGGTGGCGCTCTCCGCGCGGGAGCGCGTCGTCGAGCGCGTGCGCATCGCGGGCACCGAGGCCGAACTCGCGCTGTCCGCGGCGGAACTTGAGGCGATCGCGGCGCCGTTCGTCGAGCGCACGCTGGCCGCGTGCACGCGCGCGCTGCGCGACGCATCCACCACGATCGCCGAGATCGACCGCGTCATCCTCGTCGGCGGCTCCACGCGGCTCGCAGCCGTACGCGCCGCGGTCGCGCGGTTCTTCGGCAGGGAGCCCTACGCCGCGCTCGATCCGGACCGCGTGGTCGCGCTCGGTGCGGCCGTGCAGGCGGCCATCGCGACCGGCGGACGCCGCGACCTCCTCCTCCTCGACGTGATTCCGCTCTCGCTCGGGATCGAGACGGTCGGCGGCGCCGTGGCGAAGCTCGTGATGCGCAACAGCCCGATTCCGGCGAAGGCGCACGAGCATTTCTCGACGTCGAAGGACGGGCAGACGAACGTGCGCATCCACGTCCTGCAGGGCGAGCGCGAGCTCGCCGCGAACTGCCGGTCGCTCGGGGTCTTCGAACTCCGGGGGATTCCGCCGATGCCCGCGGGCATCCCGCAGATCGACGTGACGTTCACGGTCGACCACAACGGCGTGCTCGCGGTGAAGGCGATCGAGAAGCGCAGCGGACGCGAGGCGTCGATCCAGGTCGTTCCGAGCTACGGGCTGACCGCAGACGAGGTCGAGCGCATCGAGCGCGAGAGCGTCGAGCACGCGCGCGACGACATGACCGTCCACCGCGTGATCGACCTGCGCGTCCATGCAGAGCTCGACCTCAAGTGGATCGGCGAGGCGCTCGCGCGCGTGCGCCCGTCGCTCGAGCCCGGCTACGTCGGAGAACTCGAGCGGGCGATGGAGGAGGTGCGCGGCTTCTGCAACCGGGCCGCCGCGGACCCGCGGTCGGTCGTGGCCGACGAGTTCCACCGCTCGAAGCAGGCGCTCGACGTGCTCTCGATGCGCGTCCACGAGGTCTCGATCGCGCGGTCGCTGCGCGGGTGACGCGGGGCTTCGCGCCCTCGCATGCCTTTCGAGGCCCAAGCCTGTGCGATCCGTCCGCTTCTCCCCGGTCTTCGTCGCGTCCCGGGCGGTTGGTACGATTCGCCGCATGGACCTCGACCGCACGACCACCGCGCTCCTCGCCGGACTCTTCGATCCGCGGAACGCGGCCGCCTGGGAGGCCTTCGACCGCCGCTACCGGCCGATTCTGGTCGGTTTCGCGCGCAACTGCGGACTCAAGGACGACGCGGCGGGCGAGATCGCGCAGGAGACGATCGTGCGGTTCGTCGAGGAGTACCGCGAGGGGAAGTACGACCGCTCGCGCGGACGGCTTGGCGCGTGGCTCGTCACGATCGCGCGCTACCGCATCATCGACCAGCAGCGTCGCAGGGGCGTCGCCAAGGTCGAGCGCGGCGAGAGCGCGATGGTCGATCTCGATGACGAGAACAGCGTCTCGGCCGCGTACGAGGTCGAGCGTCGCCGCGCGGTGCTGCGCGAGGCGATCGAGGAACTCACCACGAGGTCGAAGACCGATCCCAAGACGGTGCGGGCCTTCGAGATGCTCGTCTACCACGGGCTTTCCCCCGCCCGCGTGGCCGAGGAACTCGGGATGTCGACCCACGACGTCTATCTTGCGAAGAGCCGCGTCGCGGCCAAGCTGCGCGACATCGTGCAGCGGCTCGAGCGCGAGTTCGAGGAATCCCCGGGCGACTGGGAGGCTGGTGGTCGCCCGAGCGCCAGATTGGACGCGTGAGCGTGCCCGACGAACCGACGTCGGGTGGAGCTTCCGGGCGTCGCGCCGGCGATCCGCCCGCGCGCGGCGCGTCGGCCCGCGATGAGCCGGGGCTCGAGGGTCGGCTCGATGCGTTCGGAGCGGGCGGACTGGCCGCGGGCGACGAGACGCAGGACCTTCCACCAGAGGTCGGGTGCGGCAAGTTCCCCGCGGACGCGCTCGAACTCGCGGCGATCGCGCGTCGCGAGCGCGAGATCGAGCCCGATCCGGAGCTCGCGATGCACCTCGTCGTCTGCTCCCGCTGCGCGAACGCGGTCGACCGGTTCGATCAGGACAACGCGTTCCTCGGCGAGATCGCCGAAGTTGCGTCGGTGCTGCGTCCGATGCCGACGCCCGAAGTCGACGACGGTTCTCCGATCCGCGGCTACCGTCTCGGGAAGGAACTTCATCGCGGCGGGCAGGGTGCGGTGTACGAGGCCGAGCAGATCGCGACGCGCCGCGCGTGCGCGGTGAAGATGCTCCTCGGCGGGCGTTTCGCGAGCGAGAAGCAGCGCATCCGATTCGAACGCGAGGTGGAGGTCGTCGCGCATCTGCGGCATCCGGGCATCGTGACCCTCTACGAGTCGGGCCTGACCCGATCGGGCGAGCCGTGGTTCGCGATGGAGCTCGTCGAGGGCGAGCGCTTCGACGAGTACGTCCGGCGCGGCCATCTCAAGCCGCGCGCGCTGGTCGAACTCTTCCGCAAGGTCGCCGAAGCGGTCGCCTACGCGCATCGGCGCGGGGTCATCCACCGCGATCTCAAGCCGGGCAACATCCTCGTCGACCGCGAGGGCGTGCCGCGCATCCTCGACTTCGGCCTCGCGCGCCTCTCCGAAGGCTCCGGAGCCGGGCGCGAGCAGCAGGGGGGCGAGGCGACGATGGCCGGCGAGTTCCTCGGGACGTTCGCGTACGCGGCGCCGGAGCAGCTCGCCGGTGATCCGGCGGGGATCGATTCGCGCTGCGACCTCTACGCGCTCGGCGTGGTGCTCTACGAATGTCTCTGCGGCCGGCGGCCCTTCGAGGGTGCGAAGTCGATCGCGGAACTCGTCGTCCAGAAGACGATGACCGATCCGCCGCGGCCCCGTCAGTTCGCGCCGTCGGTCGACGCGGATCTCGAGGTGATCGCGCTGCGGT
>JBIIYI010000358.1:0-3645 GCA_044346895.1 Phycisphaerales bacterium | reverse complement strand
GTGCAATCCTGACGGTGCACGGCACGTGCCATCCAGTGCCAGGCACTGCATGGCATGTGCCGTGCACACGCATCCGCAAGCGCGGTGGGCCTGCCCCTCCGCGCGGCGTCCACGCGTCCGCAAGCGCCGGCGGCGTGCCAGGCAGTGCACGGCATGTGCCGCCCAGTGCCTGGCACTGGGCGGCACATGCCGTGCACTGACGGGGTGGCCGGGGCCGGGAGGCCGCGCTCACCAGCACGGATAGCGCGGCGTCCGCCCGTCGAGCACCGCCGCCACGTCGCGCACCACCCACGACATGTTGTCCATCGCCGTCATCGTGCGGCTCGCCAGATGCGGCGCCAGGTGCGCGTTCGGAAGCCCGAGCAGCGGACAATCCGCTCCGAACGGCTCCGGATCGTGCACATCGAGCAGCGCCGCCCCCGCCGGATTCGCACGCAGCCACTCCGCGAGCGCCGCGCTTTCGATCACGCAGCCGCGCGACGTGTTGATCAGGATCGCATCCGGCCGCAGTTGCGCCAGCTGCTCGCGCCCGAGGAAGCCGCGGTTCGACGGCCGTCCGTCGATGTGGATGGTCAGGATGTCGCTCTCGGCGAGGAGTCGCGACAGCGTCACGCTCTCGGCCCCCCGCCGCGATTCGGGCGGAATCTCGGCGACGTCGTGGTAGATCACGTGGAATCCGATCGCGCGCGCGACCTCCGCCACGCGTCTCCCGATGCGCCCGAGACCGAGCACGCCGAGCACGAGTTCATCCATCTGCCAGAGGCCGACGATGTCCTGCCGGATCTGATCCCACTCGTCCTTCCCGACGGGTTCGTCGAGAAAGAGCCGCGGCCGCAGCGCGTCGCAGAGAAGGCAGAGGACATACTCGACGACCGCCTGCGTGTTCGCATCGGGCGTCGACACGACCTGCACGCCGCGCGCCCGGCACGCGGCGAGATCGATGTTGTCGACACCGACGCCGGCCCGCCCGACGACGCGCAGCCGGGGAAGCCCGTCGAGGAGCCCCGCGTCGACGCGCGTGTAGGTGCGAACCACCAGCGCCTCGATCTCGTGCGCCGCCTCGGCGAACCGCACGTCGCTGACCGGAGCGTGCAGCACCTCGAAGCGGCTCGACAGCCACTCGGCGGCCTCCTCGGCCAGATGCTCGGTCACGACGACGAGCGGACGCGCGGAAGGCTTCTGTTCAGAGTGCATCTCGGCCATCGGGGTGCATGGGTTCGCTTCGCCCGGCATCGCAGCCGGGGCCGCGAGGATAGGCGGAACGCCCCACTCCGGTCGTCCGAGAACGCACCCGCTCCGCCTGTTCCTGCCGATCCGACCCTCCGAGCCCGTACAGACCGCCCCGTCGGGCCGAATCCGCGCAGGCCGCAGGGATGCGACAGGCGATTCGTGCCGATCCCCGACGGGCCGCGGTCCCCTCGCGGCGACAGGCCGGATGTCTTCGTCCGGCTCGGAGGCGAGAAGTCATGGACAAGGCCAGCATCATCGGAAGCATCATCGGATTTGCCGCGTGCGTCCTCGTCATGTGGATGGCATCGCACGGCAACTTCGCGATGTTCTACTCGCCGAAGGGCGTCATCATGGTGTTCGGCGGCACGATCTCGGTGCTCCTCATGGCGATGCCCATGGAGACGCTGAAGTGCATTCCCGGCTACATCAAGCGCTTCCTCTTCAACAAGGGCCTGTCGGCGATCGAGACCGTCAAGCTCATGAGCCAGCTCTCCGACAAGGCGCGCCGCGACGGCATCCTCGCGCTCGAGAACGAGATCGAGAAGATCCAGGACCCGTTCCTCTCGAAGGGCCTCCGCATGGCGGTCGACGGCACCGACGAGGAGATCATCGAGACGACGCTGCGCCTTGAGGTCATGGCGATGCAGGAGCGGCACAAGGCCGGCAAGAAGTTCTTCGACCTCATCAAGCTCTACGCGCCCGGCTACGGCCTCGTCGCGACGCTGATCGGTCAGGTCGGCATGTTCGGCAACCTCGGCGGCGACATCCAGACCCTCGGCTCGATGCTCGCGATCGCGGTCGTCGCGACCATGTACGGCACCGTGCTCGCCAACGCGATCGCGGGCCCGATGGGCGACAAGCTCGCGCTGCGCTCCGGCGAGGAGATCCTCTCGAAGGAGATGATGCTCCAGGGCATCCTGTCGATCCAGGCGGGCGACAACCCGCGCGCGACGCAGGAGAAGATGCTCGCCTTCATCCCGAACACCGTGCGTCGAAACCTCAAGCTCGCGGCCTGAAATCCCGCTGAAATCGCACTGCGGAGCACCGGACGATGAGCGACGCGAAGCACGACTCCCACGGCAAGAAGGACGCCGGCCACGGGCACGGCGACGACGGCCACAAGAAGAAGCACGGCGGCCACGGCGGTGGCGGCCATGGCGGCGGCGGCCACGGCGGCGAGGAGCACGAGGGCGCGCCCGAGTGGCTCATCTCCTTCGCCGACATGGTCATGCTGATGATGGGCTTCTTCGTCATCATGTTCGCGATGAACGTCCAGCCGAAGGGCGGGAACGCCGGCGGCGGCGGCGAGCAGTCGGAAGGCGTCGCCAACGAGCCGGACATGATCGACTTCGCGATCGCCGTCCGCCGCGCCTTCCACAACGACGTCGACCTCAGCTCGACCGACCCGAAGGACCAGCTGCTCATCCAGCGCATCCTCGCAGAGCGCTACAAGGGCGCCGGCGACAGCAAGGACGAGGGCACGAAGGGCGCCGATCGCAACGTCCAGAGCGTGCGTCCGTCGGACCACTACGGCCAGGGAACGAGCGTCACCTTCCCGAGGAAGTCGGCGACGCTCTCCGAAGATGCGCTCAAGGCGCTCGACGACCTCGCCCGCCGCTACAAGGGCCAGTCCACCGTCATCGAGGTCCGCGGGCACGTCGGGGTCGCGGAGAACTACGACCGGCCCGAGGAGGCCATGACGCTTTCGATCGACCGCGCGCTCGCAGCCGCCAAGCGGCTCGCCGCGGGTGGCATCGACTGGTGGCGCCTCCGCGTCGAGGCCGCCGGAAGCGGCGAACGGGTCGAGGCCGCCCCGATGTCGGCCGAGGCCGACGCCCGCAACGCCCGGGTCGAGATCCGGGTGCTCGACGAGATCGCGGCCCCGCGCGGCCCGGTGCGGCCCGTCGCATCCGCCGAGGGCGGCGCGGCCCGCACAGAGTGACCCCGCCGCCGGCGCATGCACGGGATTTCGCGCCCGCAATCTTGAATCCGCCAACCCCGATGCTAGTTTCCTGCGTGGGGAGGTTTCGCGGACCCAGGCTTTCGCCTTCCGCGTAGGGAACGTCCCCGGGTACCGAGAGGTTTCCCCACTCCTGAAGAGGCTCGACCACCGATGCGCGACATGCACGAAACGCCGGGTAGCACGCACGCTCCGTTCCTCGCGACGATGGACGACGCGCGCCGATCGCTTCCACGCGGCCGAACCGTCTCGATGCTCGTGATCGCCGTCCTCGCGTGCGCCGCGCCCGCGATCGCCGACACCGCGAGCGACGTCCGCTACACCGATCTCCTCGCGCGACTCGGCGCCTCGGCTCCGACCGGCGCCGGCATCGGGGTCGGGCAGGTCGAGGCGAACGAGAACGGCAACTACACGCCCGATCAGGCGCTCACCGACTTCGCGGGTACCTCGTTCGT
>JBIIYI010000032.1:0-12394 GCA_044346895.1 Phycisphaerales bacterium | reverse complement strand
CGCACGCCCCGCTCGCGCGCCCAACGGGCGACGGGCGCGATCATCCGATCGAAGGGAAGCTGCGAGCCGACGGTGACGAGAATCACACCACGGCTCCTGCGTAGTAGGCTCGGCCCTTCGCCCGCCGCGCGTCGCTCGCGCCGGCGGAGGTCGGCAGCGGCTCGCCGAGATGCGCCCACTGCGTCAGCGCGATGTCCGCGAAGGCCGACGCCTTCCGGCCCGAGAGCGAGAGTTCCTCCGCGTTCGCGAAGCTGTCGAGCCACAGCGTGCGCGCGCCGACGAACCGGCCGAAGCGGAGCGCGAAGAAGCCCGGCGCCGCACCGGTCGAGACGATCGCGTCGGGCCGCGTGCGCACGACGAGCCACAGGACGCAGAGGATCGACCACACGAGCTTCACGCGATCCCAGCGGGACGCGTCCGGGATGAGCGCGAAGCGGTCGGGCGCGACCTCCTTCGCAAGACCCGGGTCGGTCGATGCCCACGTCGTGTCGCAGCCGTCGAAGGCCTTGCGCAGCCGACGGAGCTGCGTCCAGTGTCCACCGCGCGACGAGATGGCCAGCACGCGCGGTGCGCGGCGACCCGCCGCGCGGCTCATCGGTAGCCTCCCATGGCGGGGTTGTAGGCGCCGAAGTTCGAACTCTTCGAACCCGCGGGAATCGAGAGCGACAGGCCGACGAACGTGTCGTCCTCGATGAGGTCGTAGCCGGCGCTCGCGTTGAGATCGAAGTCGGGGAAGGTGCGGGTGAGCGATCCGGCGACCGCGCGCATCTCGCCCGCCTCGATGTCGTACTGCGGGCTCACGGCGATCATGTAGCGCTTGCCCGCGCGGTAGAGGACGCCCGCCTGCAGGAGTTCGCTCGAGGTGGGCGCGACGTAGCGGTACTCGACGTACGTGCTCACGACCGGCGAGTGGCGCATCTCGATGCCGAGCGAGCCGAGCGCGAGGTTCGGGAGGATCGACCCGTCGTCGGTGACGAAGTCGGTGTCGTCGAAGAGGTACTTCATCGTGCCGCCGAGCGTCAGCGAGTCGGACATCTGCCACGTGGTCGCGCCGTAGGCGTGGCTGCCCCACTGCGAGAACTCGGGACGGAACGAGTAGAACGACGGGATCGGCGACTGGCTCCAGCGGAGGAGCGACGCGGGGTCCGTCGGATCGAGCGGCTGCGGCGTGAAGTCGCTGCCCGAATCGTTGAGCACCGCGCCGAGGTCGAGCTTCACCCAGTCGACCGACTGCCACGCGCCCGATCCGCCGCGCTGGGTCTGGAACGTGTTGCGCACGCCGATGTTCACCGCGGCGCCGCCGGTGGTGCCTTCGTAGTCCTGGTCGTAGACCGGCAGGACGCCCGTATCGAGCGAATCCCATCCGGCCCACAGCGTGCCGTACGGCTCGACGATGTGCCGCATGCGGTTCACGTCGAGCAGCCGGCTCTGCGCCGAATCGTCGACGTGCACGAACTTCAGCGAGCCGCGCACGCCGCCGCCCGCCTGGAATCGGAGGTTCTCCGCATCGCGCGAGTACTGGTCGAACTCGTCCATCACGTAGCCGGTCGCCTGGCCGCTGACGAAGGGCGCCACGGTCGCGACGCCGTCGGTCATCGGGAGGCTCAGTTCGTGCCGCGTGTCGAGTCGCGATACGGCGTTGTCGCGGTAGCCCGCGTCGTCGAAGCCGTCGGACACCTGCTCGTTCGGCAGGATCGCGCCGCCCCACGCGCCGGTCGGCACGCCGAGCGAGTTCGGCGAGCCCGCGGTCGGATTCAGCGACATCAGGTTCGCCGACCACTGCTGCGACCACGTCATGCCCTCGAACGGCTCGTCGCCGTAGCGGCGGTACGAGAGTTCGGGGAACTTGTCGACCACGTAGCTGCGGCTCGCGAGCAGGTACGAGTTCGAGATGAAGTCGTTGAGGTCGTACTTCGCGAGGAGCGACAGCGCCGTGTTGTCCGAGACGCCGTTGAAGAAGACGCTCGTCTCGTACTCGCGGCGGTTGTCGAAGTCGACCTCGCGCCACGCGCTCGCGAACGTCTCGTCGGAGAGGTAGGCGAGCTGCGTCTGCACGGACCAGTCGTTCGAGAGCGCCGTCTGCCACTCGGCGTCGATCACGCCGCGCGGTCCGGCGTCGACGTCGACGTCGAGGCCCGAGCTCGTCCGGTCGGTGCCGCCGAAGTCGTAGAGGCCGTAGAGGTCGACGACGCCCGATCCGAGGTCTTCGCTGAGCGAGAACGTGGTGCCGACGCCCGGGCCGCGCTCGGTGTAGGCGTCGACCGAGAGTTCGGCGTCGAGGCCGGCGACGGGGGCGCTTCCCACGAGCGCGAGAAGGTCCCAGTCGGTGCCGAACTCGACGCCGCGGCCCTGCTCGTAGCCGGTCTGGAGTCCGCGCAGCGGGATGCGGTCGACGCGGCCCTCGTAGCCGGGGAGCGGCAGGATGCGGCCGCCGCCCACCTCGATCGCGGCGCCGTCGGCGTCGATGTACATGCCGCCGGTGCCGGGTTCGCCGGGAAGATCGGGCTGCTTGGTGACCGTCACGCGGTCGACGCCGATCGCGAGGTGCGGCGTGAAGAACTCGCTCGTCGAGACGGTCGCGCGGTCGGCGACCCACTGGTCCGCGGCGACCTGCCGCATCTCGGCCGCGCGCGTGTAGATCGGCAGATCCGTGCGCCTGCGGTCGTAGGTGCGCAGCACCGCGTCGACGATCGCCGCGCGGTTGTTCGCGAGGTCGTAGTAGATCTGCGCGCCGCGCAGCGTGTATTCGCCGTCCGACGCGTGCACGGCGCCCTCGAGGTAGATCCCCTCGACGGACGACGCCTCGACGGTGCGCGAACCCTCGCGGAGTCCCTTGAGCGCGCCGGGGGCGAGGAAGATCACGCCGCGCTCGGCCGAGAGCTGCAGCCGGCGCTCGGCGCCGTCGATGCTGCCGAGGTACTCGAGCTCGACCATGCCCTGCACGGCGACGCGGTCGCTGCGTTCGTCGATCACCACGCTGTCCGCGGAGAATCCGACCGTGCCGTCGGGCCGGAAGATCGGGAGCGCGCCGACCGAGGGCACCGCGAGGTCGAACGCGGACGGAAGGTCGTCGGGCGCGGCCGCAGGCATGTCCACCAGAGCGCCGCCCGGCGTGGGCATGGGATCGGCCGGTTTCGACGGCGTGTCGCGCGTGGGCTGGACTCCGAGTGTCGCGGTGCCGTCGACGACGCCCTTCGAGAGCTGCTGCAGGTAGCGCGCGAGCCGAGCGTTTCCGGCCGCGATGAACGCGCCGTCGCGCGGGGCGCCGCTCTCGGCCGACACCAGCGAGAGCTTCGTCTCGCCGAGGTACGACGTCGTCACGAGCAGGTCGCGGCCGCTCGCACCGAGGCCCGCGCGGCGCGTCGGTTCATCGGCGCGCTCGAACCAGACGGCGATCTGCGTGGCGTCGCCCGTCGCGAGCGGAAGCCGGTTGATCCACACCGACGCGCGCTTCGCGCTGAAGGTGTAGCCGCCGAGCGCGACGCGCACGTCGCCCTCGAGGAAGAGCCGCTGCGTGTCGTCGACCTTCCAGCGCCATCCGCGCGTCGCGGACATCGTGCACGATCCGGCGATCGCCTTCGTCGGCAGCACGAATCCGCCGAGGCTCGTGCCGTCGATCGCGCGGCGGGTGGTGGCCGCCGGAGGCGTGTCGGCGGCGCCCTGCGGGAGTTCGGCCGGGCAGTGGGCGGTGACGGCCGCCGTCACGACGGTCGACAGGCTGCAGAGGAAGGTCGAGGCGCTGGGCGGCACGCGCGGCAGGATAGCGGGGCCTCATCTCGCGCGGAGGCGCCGACGTGCATCGCGCGCGACGGACGAAGCCTTGCCGCGTCGAGCGGATGTTCGCATGCGTCGCCGACCCGCCCAGCTCCTGGTCGCGCGGTGGAGTCGGTGGGATATCGCGGGAGATCGACGGGGCCTGCGGCGCGGCGCGCGGACTCACCGGATCCGTTCGGTGCGCTTGCGGCCGGTCAGGACTTCCTTCGCGAGGAGCCAGAAGAAACCCATGTCCTCGATGAAGTAGCGGCGGAACATGCGGGTCGGCTCCTGCAGGAATCGGTAGAACCACTCGAGCCCCACGCGCTGCATCCAGACCGGCGCCCGCTTCACCTTCCCGGAGACGACGTCGAAGCTGCCGCCAACGCCCATCGCGAACGGGACGCGCATGTCGCGCTGGTATCGACCGAGGAAGAACTCCTTCTTCGGCGAGGACATGGCGACGAACAGGATGTCCGGCCGGGCCGCGGCCACCATGCTGGCCACTTCGGGTTCCTCCGCTTCGCTCCAGTATCCGTTGCGGCAGCCCACGATCTGAATGCCGGGGCACTCCGCCTCGTACTTCGCCCGCACGGCCTGCACGACGTCCTCCTTCGCACCGAGCAGGAACACCCTCCATCCGCGGGAGGCGGACTGCTTCATGATGCTCTCGAAGAGGTCGATGCCCGCGACGCGCTCCTTGAGCGGGACCCCCAGCACGCGGGACGCCCAGACGACGGGCATTCCATCGACGTTGATGAGCGAGCATTCGTTGATGATCCGCATCAGTTCGGCGCTCTTCTGCGCCTTGACGACCTTGTCGACATTCACGACCACATGCTGGTGCGGCTGCCGGCTCTCGATGAGCTGCTGGATGCGCTCGAGCGTCTCCGACATGGTGAGGTTGTCGACGAGACAGCCCAGGATGCGGATGCGGGGCGTTGGTGGGAGTGTGGTCGTCGGGTTCATGCGGAGCGCGGATCGGGGATCGGCAAGACCGGCGGTTTCCATCAAAACAATGTCTCCCACGCCGCGCGCTTCGGCCACGCCGCGCGCTTCGGCCACGCCGCGCGGTTCACCCGCGCCACGTCGCGGGATCGGCGACCTGCGGGCCGGCTTCGCGCAGGAGCGCGAACGCGCCGAAGATCGAGAGCGCAGCCGCCGCGACGATCGCGCCGGCGATGGTGTCGCCGAGCGCGACGATCCATGCCGCCGCGACGAGGCTCTTCCAGAGGCTTCCGGCCCGCAGGATGGCCTCGCCGTGGGCCGGGCCGCGGGCACCCGCAAACCGGCGCGCGAGGAGCATCGCTCCGAGGACCGCCACTCCGGCGGGCACGAGGAGCCGATGCGGTGCGAACCAGGCGGGCAGCGCGTCCCCCTCCGAGCGCAGGGCGCCGACCGCGAGGATCGCCCCGCTCCAGAAGAGCCATCCGCACGCCCCGAGGAGCACCGCCCGTCGCGTGAGCCGCGGACGTTTCTCGCCGGCGACGTACGCGAGGGCACCGACCCCCATCGTCTGGCTCATCGCAAGCCAGATCGGGAGCGTGAGCGAGGTGGCGTGCGCCGGGACGAGCATCGACACCGCGGTGGCCAGTCCGACGAGGACGAATCCAAGCGCCGGGACGTGCTTCGCGAACGCGTCGTAGACGAGGATGATCGCCGCCAGTGCGAGCGCCGCGAGCAGCGCGCCTTCGCCGAAGGGGAGGGCGCCCCCGATTCCGACGAGAAGCGAGAGGGCGGCGAACTGGATCGCGCGGCGCGGCCGGACGGAGCCCGACGGGATCGGGCGGTCGGGCGCGAAGGCGCGGTCGTGCTTCGCGTCGAGGAAGTCGTTGAGCGCGGCGCCGAAGGCGAGGAACCCCGCGGCGAACACGGTCGCCGCGGCGAGGGCGACCGCGAGCGGCAGCCGTGCCGCGGGGATCTCGACGAGCGCCGGGTCGGCGCGCGCGACGAACACCATGATCCACGCGCTCGACACCGTGCCGAGCGCGAGCGGAAGCCGGGACAGTTCGAGCGCGGCGATGATCTTGCGGGCGAGTCCCTGCACGGGGCCGATCATACGGGACGCGCCGCGGCGGGCCGCCGTCCCGCGTGGATCGAGGGCCCGTCGAACCGCTTTCCGCGCCGCCGCGATCGAAGGTCGGATCGCCTACCATGCGCCCCCCATGCACACCGAGGTCCCCATCGCCGCCGACGCGCGCGGCCTTCGCATCGGCATCGCGACCAGCCGCTACCACGACCACGTCACGGCGGCGCTCGCGCGCGGCGCCTGTCAGGCGTTCCGCGACGCCGGCGGTTCGGACGACGACCTCGTGCTCGTCGACGCGCCGGGGTCGTTCGAACTGGTCGCGATCGCGCATGCGCTCGCCTCGCGGGCCGATCTCGACGCCGTCGTCTGCATCGGCTGCATCCTGACGGGCGAGACCACCCACGACCGCTACATCTGCGAGGCGGTGGCGAACGGCTTCGCCGCCATCACCGCCGCGCGCGGGAAGCCCGTCGCGTTCGGCGTCCTGACCTGCCAGACGATCGAGCAGGCCGAGGCGCGCGCCGGAGGTGCGAAGGGCAACAAGGGCGTCGAGGCGATGGTCGCGGCGATCGTCGCCGCGCAGGCCGTCGGGCGCATCCACCGACTTCCGCCGGGGAGGCCGGCATGAAGTCGGGCCGGCATTCGCGCAAGGGAAGCATCCGTCCGGACCGGCGCTTCGCGCTGATGGCGCTCTACCAGTTCGATTCCGGCCTCGCGGGCGACGTCGATGCCGTCCGCGAGGCGCTTGAGAGTGCGAGCGAACTCGACGCGTCGGGCGAGCTTCCCGACCTCACGACCGCCGCAGCGCGCGTCGAGGCGCGCGACCCCGAACTCGCCGCCGAGCGCGCGAAGTCGATCGAGGACGGGCTCGGCCTCGCCTCGCTCGTCTGGGAGCACCGCCACGACGCCGACCGCGCGGTCAAGCCGTTCGCGGGCGAATGGCCCGTCCACCGCCAGCCCATCATCGACCGGAACGTGCTGCGACTCGGCTGGTATGGCTTCACCCACGGTGGTGACGCTCCGGCGCTCGCGATCGACGAGGCGGTCGAACTGGCGAAGACGTTCTCGACCGAGAAGTCCGGCGCGTTCGTGAACGCGGTGCTCGACCGCGTGGCGAAATCCGGCGGCCCAGGCTGAAGGGAGCGACGATGGGCTTCTTCCGCAACGCCTTCGATGCGATCAGAAAGGGACTCGCGAAGACCGCGGAGGTCGTCGGCGCGCAGTTCCGCTCGCTCCTTCTCGGCCGTGCGCTCAGCGAGGAACTCATCGACGAGATCGAGTCGCGGCTGATCGCGGCCGATGTCGGCGTGAAGGCCGCGCGCGAACTCGTGGAGGGGCTGCGCAGGGAGTTCCGCTCCGGGACCGTCGCGCGCGGCGAGGACGCGCTCGAGTACCTGAAGAGGAGCCTGAAGGCGCGCTGGCCGTCGATGGCCGATTCGGGCGCGCGCGCGATCGCGGTCGCGCCGTCGAAGCCGACGGTGGTGCTCGTCGTCGGCGTCAACGGCGTCGGCAAGACGACCAGCGTGGCGAAGATCGCGAAGAGCCTCAAGGACGACGGCCGCAGCGTGCTGCTCGCGGCGGCCGACACCTTCCGAGCGGGCGCGGTCGCGCAGCTCGAGGAGTGGAGCCGTCGCCTCGGGATCGACATCGTGAAGGGGAAGGCCGGCGCCGATCCGGCGGCGGTCGCGTTCGACGCGGCCGACGCGGCCATCGCGCGCGGTTCGGACGTCCTCCTCGTCGATACGGCCGGGCGCCTCCACACGCAGGACAACCTGATGCGCGAGCTGACGAAGATCCGGAACGTCCTCGCGAAGAAGATCCCGGGCGCGCCGCACGAGGTGCTCCTCGTCCTCGACGCGACGAGCGGGCAGAACGCGGTGCAGCAGGCGCGGCTCTTCGCGACCGCCGCGGGCGTCACCGGAATCTTCCTCGCGAAGCTCGACGGCACCGCGCGCGGCGGGATCGTGGTCGCGATCCGCGAGGAACTCGACGTGCCGGTCAAGCTCGTCGGCGTGGGCGAGCGCCCCGAGGACGTCGCCCCGTTCGATCCGGACGGCTTCATCGAGGCGATGTTCTCGGCCTGAAGCGCGCGTTCCCGCCGACGGGCGTTGGCGCAGCAAGGCAAGATCCGTACGATGCGCTGCATCGAATCGGAAACCCCGGCGAACCCCGACCCATGTCGTCACGCACCGTCCCTTCGACCACCCCCGGCGCCTCGAGGCTTCGCGCGACTCCGTTCGCGCAGTCGTCCGGGTCGCGGGGCGCGCCGCGTCGGCGCGGGATCACCCGCGGTCTCACCCGCGGGCTCACCCGCGGTCTCACGATCGTCGAGATGCTCGCCGTGATCGGCATCATCGGGATCCTGATGTCGCTCGTCGTGCCGACGATCTCCGGCATCCGCAAGGAGGCGCTCTCCGTCTCCTGCCAGTCGAACCTGCGCCAGCTCTTCACCGGTTTCGACACCTACCGCGCGACCATCCGCGGACAGCTGCCGATGTGCGACTTCCTGCCGGCCTCGACGCCCGAGGGCCCGCAGGGCGGACTCGTCTCGGTGCTCGGCCGCACGCTCGGCACCGACAACAAGTGCTGGTTCTGCCCGGCCGACGACGACGAGGACGGCTCGATCGCCGCGGGAACGAGCTACGTCTACATGCCCGGACTCCTGCGCTACACGCCGCAGGTGCAGATCCCCGTCGCGTCGCTGATGGCGACCACGCTCGCGGACATGTCGCTCACCGCCCGCCAGCGCGAGCGCATGCGTCTCGAGGCCGAATCGCGCCTCGTCGGTGCGCTGTACGAACGCAGTCCGATGGGATTCCCCGTCATCAACGACAGCCAGGACCGCCACAAGATCGGCGATCGCAATCCGCGCAACGCGGTGTACATCGACGGCAGCGTGAGCATCATGCGCGACCTCGGGACGGATGAGGATGACGGTGGGGACGGCGGTGGAGACGGCGGGAGCGGGGGCGGCTGAGCGCCGCGCACCCCGCGACGAGTGCACGAGGACGAAACACGATGCTCGAATCGATCGCCCAACTCCGCGACCGCGCCGACGAGACGCTCTCCGACCTCTGGGAGAACCGCCGGCGCGAACTGAAGCTCGGCGCGATCGGGCTGGTCGTCGCCGGCGCGCTCGCGGGCGGCGCGTACTGGTGGCTCGAGGTGCGCTTCCGTCCGCCTCCGTCGATCTTCGACTCGCCGGTCGACGACGTGCTCGGCTACTTCGCGCTCGACGACTTCTCGAAGCTCCCGGTCGAGGAGCGCATCCGCTTCCTCATGGAGCTCGCCGACCGCTTCCGCGCTGGCGATCAGGCCGAGAGCGCGCTGATGGCGGCGTTCCTCGCCGGTCTCTCGGGGCCGGCGCGCGAGCAGGCGACGCAGAACGCGCGCGTCCTCGCGAAGGACATCCTCGCGCAGGGCGCGGCCGACTACTTCAAGGTCGCGGAGAAGGACCGCGGCAAGTACATCGACGACTGGATGGTGCGGTGGCTCAAGACCGGCGAGCGCATCGCGACCGGGAAGGACAGCGAGAAGCCCGACGACGAGCGGCTCGAGGACATCCGTCGCGAGGGCGACCGCGGTCGCGAGCGCGCGGCCGAGCGTCCCGCCGACCGCATGCCCAGCCTGACGGAGGATGGCGCGATGCGCTTCCTCGACTTCTGGGCGAGCGACGTCGAGAAGGCGTCGACGCCCGTCGAGCAGGGTCAGATCGTGCGGTTCCTCGGCGACGTGCGCAAGCGCTTCGGCGGCTGACTCCTCCGCGTGTCGATCTCTTCGCGTGTCGATCTCTTCGCGTGTCGATCTCTCCGCGTGTCGATCTCTTCGCGTGTCGATCTCTTCGCGTGTCGATCTCTTCGCGTGTCGATCTCTCCGCGTGTCGATCTCTTCCGGGTCTGATCGTCCGCGCCCAACGCCGCGCTGCGTTTGCCGCGCAGGACTTCGGGGCCCGTTCAATCCGCGACTTCCTCGCCGCAGCGGATGCGTCGCGCGATCGGCGCGCCTCCGCGCGACCGCGTCGGACCGCGCGCGCTACCGCCACTCGTGCCGTGGGTAGCGGCGCCTGAGCTCGTTGCGCATCTCGGGGTAGAGGACGCGCCAGAAGTTGGCGAGGTCCTGCGTCACCTGCAGCGGCCGGTAGTTCGGCCCGAGGATCTCGACGACGAGCGGCACGCGCCCGCCCGCGACCTTCGGCGTCTCGTCGAGGCCGTAGAAGTCCTGGATCTTGGCGCGTCCGCGCGGCGGCTTCCCCGGCTCGTACTCGACCTTCATGTTGAAGCCGCGCGGCATGCGGATCGCGGCCGGCGCCATCTTCTCGACGAACTGGATGTCGTCCCACGAGAGCGCGGCGCGCACCGCGTCGATGGCGCTCTTCGCCTCGACCTCGCGTGCGCGCACGCAGCCCGAGCAGAGTTCCGAGCGGACGACGTCGAGTTCGTCGTCGGCGTAGGTGATGAGCCCGCGCTCAGGGAACCACGCCGCGACCGAGCGGACGCGCGCGATCCACGGCTCGCAGTGCTCGTCCCAACCCGTCGGACGGATCTCGCCCGACCTGATGCGCGCGACGAGTTCGGCGTCGACCTCGGGCGACGACTTCGCCGCGCGCGCGCGCCGCGCGACGACGGCGCCGTGGAAGAGCGTCTCCTCCGCGGTCTCGACCGCGCGCGACTCGGCGTTCCATCCGGCGACGGAGCGGGTGGAGAAGGCGTCCGGCAGCGCGTCCTCGACGCGCTCGCGCGCGACCGGATGCGCGACGGGGATCGAGACGAGCCGGTCGTGGTCGGGCCCGGATTCGCGCACCTCGAGCGCGACGAGGAAGCCCGCGTCGTGGACGAGCGATTCCTTCGCAAGCTCGACGCGGCGGCGTCCGGCGAGCGCGCAGTGGGGGCGCGACGACTCGAGCTTGAACGCGATCCGGTCGGGGAACCCCGCGACGAGCGCGCGCGAGACGCTGTCGTTCGAGTCGGTCGCGGCGGGATCGGCGGCGTCGCGCGCGGAGTTCGGCGTGTGATTCGCCGCGGAAGGCGGCGAGATCCGCTCCACACTCCGGACGAGCTGGTCCGCGACCAGCAGCGCCTCGCGGCAGGCGAGGCGGTCGGCGGCGGCGTGGAACTCGCGCCGCGCCGCGCGCGCGAGGAGCCGCTCGCGCGCGAGCGCGTCGCTGCGCGGGTCGCCTTCCTCGAGGAGGTCGAGGAGCGCGTTCGCGGGGACGTTTTCCGCAGGATCGCGGTCGGAGAGCGCGGCGGCGATCCTCGCGACGCGCTCCGCGCAGCCGAGGCGCGCCGCCTCGACGAGCGCGCGCGCGAGCCGCGGATGCGCGGGAACGCGCGCCATCGCGACGCCCTCGTCGGTGAGGCGCATGTCGTGCGCGGGCCGGTCGCCCGCGAGCGCGCCCAGCGCGGCGAGCGTGCGGCGCGCCTCCTCGATGCGCGTCGCGTCGGGCGGGTCGAGCCACGGGAAGCGCGCGAAGTCGCGCACGCCGAGCGAGAGCGTCTCGAGCATCGCGCTCGCGAGGTCGATGCGCGCGACCTCGGCCGCGGTGTGCGCCTCGCGCCGCTCGTGCTCGGCGAACGACCAGAGCCGGATCGCACGGCCCGGCGCCGTGCGGCCCGCGCGGCCCGCGCGCTGCTCGGCGCTCGCCTTCGAGACGGGTTCGACGCGCAGCGTGTCCATTCCGCGCAGCGGGTCGTAGCGGTGGATGCGCGCGAGTCCCGCGTCGATCACGGTGCGCACGCCCGGGATCGTGAGGCTCGTCTCCGCGACGTTCGTCGCGACGATCACGCGCCGGCGCCGCAGCGGATCGACCGCGGCGACCGCGCGGTCCTGCTCCTCGGGCGTGAGCGAGCCGTGGAGCGGAAGCACCTCGACGTCGACGCCGGCGCGCGACGCGGCCGCACGCGCCCGCTCGCAGGTCCTCATGATCTCGTAGGCGCCCGGCATGAAGACGAGGATGTGGCCTGGATCGTCCGACATCCCGCGCGCGAACGCGTCGAGGACGCGCGCGAGCGCGGCCGCCGCGAGATCCCACGGCGTCTCGCGCGAGGGTTTCGGGAGATGCTCGATCTCGACAGGGAACGCGCGCCCCTCGGCGACGACCGTCTCGCATGCGAGGAATCCCTCGAGGCGCTGCGCCTCGAGCGTGGCGCTCGTCACGATCATGCGGAGGTCCGGCCGGCGCGATTCCTGCGCGAGCTTGACGAGTCCGAGCGCCACGTCGACCGCGACCGAGCGCTCGTGGAACTCGTCGAGCACCACGGCGCCGACCTTCGCGAGCGACGGATCGCGCTGCATCTGCCGCACGAAGAGCCCGTCGGTCACGAAGCGGATGCGCGTCGACGGACCGACGCGGCGGTCGTGGCGCGTCTCGTATCCGACGGTCTCGCCGAGCGCGCCGCCGAGTTCATGGGCGACGCGCGCCGCGAGCGTGCGCGCCGCGAGCCTGCGCGGCTCGAGGACGACGATGTCGCCGCGCACCGCCTCGTGGTCGAGCAGGAACTTCGGCAGCTGCGTCGACTTGCCCGAGCCCGTCGCCGCGACGACGACCAGTCGGTTCGATCGCGCGAGCGTCGCGCGCACGCGCTCGCGCACGCGCTGGATCGGCAGTTCCTCGGG
>JBIIYI010000031.1:0-12436 GCA_044346895.1 Phycisphaerales bacterium | reverse complement strand
GAAGTCGCATGCGGGCGATCTCGCGCAGGTGACGTACGCGCGCACGACGACGAAGGACGGCGCCGATGCGCTCGCCCTTCGCATCGAGTCGCGCCCCGTCAAGGATCCGAAGAATCCCGATGCCGAGCCGAAGCCGCAGGTCATCGAGATCGTGATGAAGCGCGCGGAGTGATCGCATGCGAGAAGCCACCACCAGCCGCTCCCGACGCCCGCACCTGCGGGCATGCGCCGCGCTCCTCGCGCTCGCCACGACGCTGCCCGTCCTGCTCGCCGTTCCCGCGCCAGCAGGGGCTTCGATGCGATCGGGCGACGACCCCGTCGCGCCGGCCGCGCAGGCGCCCCAACCCGCGACCGCGCCGCTGCGCGTCGGCGTTTTCGTCAGCCCACCGTTCGTGACGAAGGACGCGAAGGGCGAATACTCCGGATACGCATGGGAGCTCTGGTCCGAATCCGAACGACGCATGGAGGTGAAGTCGGTGGTTCAGGAGTTCCCGAGTTTCGGTGAACTGCTCGATGCGGTCATCGCAGGGAAAGTGGACGCGGCGGTGACCGACATGTTCATCACGAGCGAACGCGAGCGCCGCATGGAGTTCACCCATCCGATCGCCGATGGCGGATTGCGCGTGATGGTCAACACAAAGCGCGAGAGCAAGCTCTTCACGCTCTGGAACGGCCTCGTCAACGACGGGCATGCTCGCATCATCGGCTGGGGCGCCCTCATCGTCATCGCGCTTGCGATTCCATTTGCAGCCGTATGGCGCCATCTCGACAAGGATTTCCCGCAGAAGCCGCTCGATGCCTTCGCCGAGAGCCTGTATCGCATCGTCGCAGTCACCATGAGCGGCAAGACCAAAGTGACTTCGATTTCCACCTGGCACACGAAGGTGATCGCCGCAGCGTGGCTGGTGGTCGGCGTGAGCGTGGTCGCCTACATCACCTCGACCGTGACTTCGGTGATGACGAAGCAAGCACTGCGCGGAACGATCAACTCTGTCGCCGATCTCGAAGGGAGAACCGCGGGCGTCGTGATCAAGTCGCTCGCGGATCAATACTGTCGCGACAGTGGCATCGCGGCAGATGCGTTCCAGACGCTCGACGAAGCGGTCGAGGCGTTGGTTGCGGGGAAGGTTGCGGCGGTTGTCGGCGACGGCCTCGCGCTCGAGGCCTACGACCACAGTCATCCGAAGCTTCCGATCGACGAGGTTGGGCCGCTCTTCGAGAAGCGTCGTTACGGCATCGGCGTTCCGAGCGGTAGCCCGCTTCGGCACCAGCTGAATGTCGTGCTGACGGAGCTCGCGGAGTCCGGCGCGTCGGACAAGCTCTACGCGAAGTACTTCGGGAACTGAGCGCACCGCGCGCGGCCCGGCGCGCTCCCAACCCCCGCTCACCGCCTCGCGGCGACGTCCTCGAGGATCCGCATCATCTTGAGCGCGAGGTTCGTGCGGTCGTAGTTCTGCGCGCCCTTCAGGCACGAGGCCTTGAACTGCCCGAGTTCCGCGGGGTTGTCCTTCAGGCGGCGGAGCGCGGCGACGAGTTCATCGACGTTCTCCGGCTCGAACGGAATGCCCGCATGCTCGTCGCGCACGATGTCCGCGCTCTCGCCCTCGACGCCGTGCAGCACGGGCAGGCCCATGCCCATCGACTCGAAGAGCTTCGACGGAATGACGGTCGTGAAGAGCTCGGCCTTCTGCAGGTGAATCACCGAAACATCGAGAATCGACCAATAGCGCGGAACTTCCGCCTTCGGCACGCTGTCGATGAAGACGACGTTGTCGAGCTTCCGCTCGGCCGCCATGTCGCGGAGGAACTGCTTGCGCGCGCCGTCGCCGAGGAAGAGGAAGACGATGCCCGTGCCGCGCAGCCGCTCGGCCGCGGTGACGAGCGTCTCGAGTCCGTGGCAGAGCCCGTGCGTTCCGATGTAGCCCGCGACGAACTTGCCCTCGAGACCGAGCTGCTTCGTCAGCGCCTCGTCCTTCGGCCGCGGCGTGAACTGCGAGATGTCGACGCCGTTGGTCACGATCTCGATCTTCGAGCCGTCGATCCCGCGCGAGATGAGGTTCTTCTTGAAGCTCTTGGTGACCGAGATCACCTTCGCGGCCTTGCGGTAGAGGAAGAGCTCGAGCTTCTCGAGGAGCGCGATCGCGCGCGCGTTCTTCATCGCGCCGACGGCCTTGATCGTCTCGGGCCAGAGATCGCGCAGTTCGAAGATGTACGGGCGGAACTTCAACCGGCTCGCCACGTACGCCGCGCATGCCGTGAAGAACTGCGGGCTCGTGCCGACGATGACGTCGACCTTGCGGATGAAGAGGCTCGCGACGATCGCGGAGACCATGTAGCTCTGGTAGTCGAGGATGCGGCGCACGAAGCCTTCGTTCGCCGTGATGTACGACCACACGCGCACGACCTCGATCCCCTCCATCGTCTCGCGCTGCCAGAGCCTGTTGCGGTAGCCGTCGAAGACCTTCCCCTTCGGGAAGTTGGGCGCGCAGGTCACGACCGTGACCTTGTGGCCCGCCTTGACCCACTCGCGGCAGTGCTCGAAGGTACGGCTCGCGGGCGCGTTCACTTCGGGCGGGAAGTTGTCGGTGAGGAAGAGGACGTGCACGTGGACCTTCTTCTGACCTACCAGTCGATGCGGGTGATGCAGGAACGAGCCTCGAGCACCGCGACGACCTTGCGGTGATATCGGACAAGTCCAAACTCGGGATGAAAGGTTGTGGGCTCGAGGGCGAGGCGCGCGCCGCAGGCTGAAATCCTTGCGACGCCGGAAGTTCCGGCTTCTCGCGTCCCCTCGTCCGGCGCCGGCTGGGCG
Source organism: Phycisphaerales bacterium (assembly GCA_044346895.1). Lineage (GTDB taxonomy): Bacteria > Planctomycetota > Phycisphaerae > Phycisphaerales > SM1A02 > QWPT01. The sequence continues at coordinate 9,624 of JBIIYI010000031.1, read as the reverse complement.
CATGGGTTCCGCCTCGGGAGCGACGCGGGCCGCGCCCCGGCGGAGCCGAGCGTGAAGGCCGGCACCAGGTCGCGACCGTCGGCTTCGTCGACCTGTTCAGAGACCATGTCGGGGCGCGCCTCCACGGCGAGGTGGAACGTCGCGACCGCCCGATGCTCGATCAGGGAGGATGCCTCGACCGAATCGCGCACGGTCACGCCGCGCGAGTCGAAGACCCAAGTTCTTGTGTGCACAGGACTTCCAGCGAGTCGCCGGTATCCATCGTGACTGCATGCGACCTCGATCCGATGCCCGTCGTCGACGATCCGAAGCCCGAAGGGCCGCGCGCGGCGCGCGCAGCGGAAGCCCCCCCAGACCTCGGACGAATCGAGTCCGTCGATCGCGAGCGTGCTGTGCGCGGGGGTCCCCCGCTGGCGCTGGCGCTCGGGTCCCGTGCCGTACTCCCCCGTCCCCGAGTTGACGACGACCCGGCGTCCGTCGAGCGAGAGTTCGAACGAGAGCGTGTCGGCGTGCGCGTGGCCAGGCAGGTAGTCGGGGCCCACCGGACCGACGTCGAGGATCGCGACCAGGCGCCCCATCGCCACGCGGATGTAGCCCGCGTCGACGAAGTGCGTCACGCCTTCCGGCAGCGCGACGGCCGGGCCAAAGCCGAGCCTCGCCGCGTAGGCGTCGAGTTCGACCGGACTGGGCGCGATGCCGATCGCGCTGTCGTTGAAGAACGAGACCTCGCCATCCGGGTGGCACATCGCCGCGAGATAGCGCCGCATCGCGGGCACGCGCTCCTCGATCGCGCGCAGGTCGCGCGTGGGCAGGACGCCGGTCATGCAGCGCGCGACGTTCGCGAGATCGAGCATGTCCTCGACCGCGAGCGCGTGGTACATGGGCGAACGCTCGAACTGCGCGCCGTCCGGGAGGATCTGCTCGTCGATCTCCTCGCGTAGGATCGACAGGCCCGTCTCGAGCCACCGCGCCGCCTCGGGCCCCTCGAAGAAGTGTCCCGCGAAGACGAGCGCCTTCGCGTTCACGAAGAGATGGTTCCCCATCAGGTGGCGCTCGAGCCGGCACGCGAGCCAGCGCGCCTGCACGGCGAGGCTGTCGACCATGCCGGGCACGGGCTCGTTCCCGGCGAGGATCCACTTGATCCAGTTGACGATGCGGATCGACGTCGGGTATGGCGACCAGGCCGTCTTCCTCCGTGGCGGCGGATTCTCGCGGATCCAGCGCGCGATCAGCGCGCGGTGCCACGCGTCGCGCGACGCCGAGCCCTCCGCGCAGAGGTCGTCGAAGTAGTGCAGGTTGTAGCGCCAGAGGATGGCGACGCCGGAATCGTCCCAGCCGTGGTCCTCGAGATCGCGCTCGTCGTTCAGGAAGACGAAGCGCGTCGGGCCGGTCATGCTCGCGCGGCGGTGGGCGACCTCGACGAAGGCGCCGTCGGCGGCGCGGCGCGGCGGCGCGGGACGCAGGTCGGGCTTCGGCCTGCCGAGCCGCTGCAGCGCGGCCTGCCGGATCCGCTCGCGCACCTGCACCGCGCGGAGATGCCGCACGGTGTTCCACAGGCGGGAGAGTTTCGCGAACTGGTCCATCGTTGCGGACGGGATTGGCGAACGGGGCCGATCGTGCGCCCCGCCCCGCCGTCAGGCGAGGAGCTTCTCGAGATGCGCGACGATCCGCTCGCTGGTGCGGCCGTCCCAGAGCGGCGGGATGCCGCCCTTCTTCCAGTTGCCTGCGAAGAGCCGGTCGAGCGCGGGCTTCAGCGCCGCGGGATCGGTGCCGAGCAGGTCGTTCGTGCCGATCTCGCAGGTCTCGGGCCGCTCGGTGTTGTCGCGCAGCGTCATGCACGGCACGCCCATCACCGTCGTCTCCTCGGTGATGCCGCCCGAGTCGGTGATGACCGCCTTCGCGTGCTTCACGAGCCAGTTGAACTCGAGGTACGGCTGCGGATCGACGAGCTTGAGGCTCTCGGGGATCGCGCTGAACTCGCGCATCGTCTTCGCCGTGCGCGGATGCACCGGGAAGACGACGGGTTCGCCACGCGTGCCCGTGATGATCGCGTCGAGGAGCTTCGTGAACTTGCTGCCCGAGTCGACGTTCGCCGGCCGGTGCATGGTCATCACGAAGTAGCCGCCGGGCTTCAGGCCGAGTTCGTCGAAGAACGCGGGCTTCGCGAGGCGCTCCATGTTCGCGAGGAGCGTGTCGATCATCGTGTTTCCGACGAAGAAGAGCCGGTCGTCCGGGATCCCCGCGGCGCGAAGGTTGCGGTTCGCGTGCTCGCTCGTCGTGAAGAAGTAGTTGGTGATCGCGTCGGTCACCATCCGGTTGATCTCCTCGGGCATGGTCCAGTCGCCCGAGCGGATGCCCGCCTCGACGTGCGCGACCTTCACCCAGAGCTTCTGCGCGGCGATCGCGCAGGCCATGGTGCTCGTCACGTCGCCGACGACGAGGCAGAGCGCGGGCTTCTTCTCCATCAGGAGCTTCTCGTAGCGCGTCATGATCGACGCGGTCTGCTCGGCGTGCGAGCCGGAGCCGACCTCGAGATTGACGTCCGGCGCCGGGATCCCGAGCTGCCGGAAGAAGTCGCCCGACATCTTCTCGTCGTAGTGCTGCCCGGTGTGGACGAGGCGGAAGCGCAGGCGGCCGCCCGCCTTCGCGCGCGCGTCGATCGCGCGGATGATCGGCGCGATCTTCATGAAGTTCGGGCGCGCGCCCGCGATGATGTCGACGAGGATGGTTCCGTCCGCTGTGCTCATGACTTCGCCCTCGCGAGGTCGGCCGCGAGGATCGTCGCGCGCCCCACCTCGATCAGTTCCTCGAACGGGATCGGCGACGCACCGCCCTTCGCAACCGCCGCGACGAACGCCGCCGCGCACGCCTTCTGGCCCTTGTCCTGGCTCCAGAGGTTCATCTTCTTGAACCCCGGCCAGCCGAAGCCGGTGAGGCGACGGTAGTTGTCGAGCTGGAGGACGCGCCCCTGCGCGAACACCTCGACGCGCTCCTTCGGGAAGCTCTTGCTGCCGTTCGAGAGGTAGTGGACGGTGCCGATCGAGCCGTCCGCGAAGCGCAGCTCGATCGAGACGGTGTCGGCGGACTGGCACTCCATCGTGTTCGTCCGCACCGCGGTGATGCGCTCGCCCGCGAGGAAGCGCAGGAGATCGATGAAGTGGCAGCCCTCGCCCACGATGCGGCCGCCGCCGACCTCGCGATCCTGCGTCCAGTGCTCGGCTGGGATCGCGCCCGCATTCACGGTCATCACGAAGGCCTTCGGCCCGCGCGCGCCCGCGAGGAGCGACTTCATCTTCGCGACCTGCGGCGCGAAGCGCCGGTTGAATCCGACCATCACGAGCGGCGCCTGGCCCTTGGCGGCGGCGGCGGCGTGCGCGGCCTCGATCTCCTCGAGTTCGGCTTCGGTCAGCGCGATCGGCTTCTCGACGAAGAGGTGCTTGCCCGCGCGCAGCGCCTTCACGACCATCGACGCGTGGTTGTCGTGGCGCGTGGCGACGACGAGCGCGTTGACGGAGGGATCGGCGAAGATCGAGTCGGAGTCGGTCGTCGTCTGCTCGAAGCCGTACTTGCGGCCCGCGTGCAGTCCGCTCACGCCCGCCGAACTCGCGACCGTGCGCAGGCGCGCGCCGGCCGCCTTGAACGCGGGGATGAGGACGGCGGTCGCGTAGTTGCCGCTGCCGACGAGGCCGATCGAGGCGCCGGGCATCGACGGCGCGGTGCGCGCGGCGCCGGCCTGAATCTCGACCGTCGACTGGCGCACGGCGGCGTCGCTCTTCGCGGCGGGAGCCGGATACTCAAGCAGAATTCCGAGCGACGGGCCTGCGCCGCCGACGAGGTCGTAGGCCTTCTCGGCCTCCTCGATCGCGAAGCGGTGCGAGATGAGCGGCTTCACGTCGAGACGGCCGTCCGACATCATGTCGAGGATCGCCTCGAAGTTGCGCTGCTCGGTCCAGCGGACGAAGCCGACGGGATAGTCGTTGCCCTTCTCCTCGTAGTTCGGGTCGTAGCGGCCCGGGCCGTACGAGCAGGAGACCTGGAAGGTGATCTCCTTCTCGAAGAAGTCCGCGCGGGAGAGTTCGAGCCCCGTGACGCCGACGAGGACGATGCGTCCGCGCTTGCGGCACATGAGCGCCGCCTGGTGCATCGGTTCGTTCGACTTGGTGGCGGCCGTGATGATGACGCCGTCGACGCCTCGGCCGCGCGAGTAGGCCTGCGCGGCCTTCACCGGATCCTCGCCGGCCGCGAGATTGACGGTCTCCGCGCCGAACTTCCGCGCGAGCGCGAGCTTCTCGGGATCGAAGTCGAGGCCGAGCACGCGGCAACCGTGCGAACGGAGGAGCTGGACCGTGACGAGGCCGATCAGTCCGAGGCCCGTGACGACGACCGTCTCGCCGAGCGTCGGCTGCACGAGGCGGATCCCCTGCAGCGCGATCGCGCCGAGCACGGTGAAGGCGGCCTCGTCGTCGGAGACGTTGTCGGGGACGCGCGCCGTGAGGTTGACGGGCACGCACACGGCTTCCGCATGCTTGCCGTTCGAGACGATGCGATCGCCGGGCGCGTAGCCGAGGAGGCCGGAACCGGCCTCGAGCACGCGACCCACGTTGCAGTAGCCGAGCGGCAGCGGCTGGTCGAGCTTGTTCAGGACCGACTCGATCGTCGGCATGAGGCCATCGGTCTTGATCTTGTCGAGCACCATGCGCACCTTGTCGGGCTGCTGGCGCGCCTTCTCGATCCAACCCGCCTTGCCGAAGTCGACGAGCATGCGCTCGGTGCCGACCGAGACGAGCGTGCGCGACGAACGGATCAGGAGGTGCCCGCGCTTCACGGCGGGGCACGGAACCTCTGCGACTTCGGTGTTGCCGTTCTTGAGGGACTGGAGGATCTGCTTCACGGGCTTCTCCGGCTCGAGTGCGGAGAAACCCTCCGCGGACCGCTTCTATCGGTAGGGCCGGGCATCATCGCCGCTGAAAGTCACGGCGTGGTCGAGAATCGACGAGCCGCAAGCGCCGAATTCGCGCACGCCGAGGCTTCTCGGACAAGGTCACTTCGACGCAGCCCTGCTGCGGAGGGCGATTCTCGCCAACAGGAGGCGCGCGCCACGTTCAGCGCGCTCCGCCGCCGTCGATGAAGCGCCGGCACCACATCTCGATCGAGAGGAGCGAGAGGAGCGTGTAGTTGGCGTCGATGCGGCCCGCGTGGTTCGCGTCGATCAAAGCCTGCACGGCGGTCGGATCGAACAGCCCGCGGCGGCGGAGGCTGTCCGGACCGAGGAGATCGGCGAGGAGCGGCCGCAGTTCGTGCAGCATCCAGCGGCGCAGCGGCGCCCCGAAGCCCGACTTCGGCCGGTAGATCACGTCGTGCGGGAGGTAGGGCTCCATCGCCTTCTTGAGCACCCACTTGCCGACCTTGCCACGCTGCTTGAGGTGCGCCGGGACGCGCGCCGCGAACTCGACGAGCTCGAGGTCGAGGAGCGGCACGCGCACCTCGACGCCAACCGCCATCGACATCTTGTCGGTGTAGGTGAGGTTGTGGTCGGCGAGGAAGAAGCGCTGCTCGATCGCAAGCATGCGCTCGATCGGCGGCACGGAAGCCGGCAGCGGCCGGATGAAGTCGAGGATCGGCGCGAGCGCCGGATGCGCGGCCGCGGCGCGGCGCATCTCCGGGGCGTAGAGCGCGAGCATCTCCTCCTCGCGCGCCCACATGAAGTAGTTGGCGAGCCTCGCGTCGCCGGAGAGCCCCGCGCCGTTCGTGATCTTCGCCAGGCGCCGCCAGAGCGGCTTGCGCGCGTCGCCGCGCCGGCCGAGCGACTCCATCGCGCGCCTCAGCCCGACGGGCATCCACTCCCAGTACTTCTGGAGGAGCACCGCGTGGTGGCGACGGTATCCCGTGAAGAGGTCGTCGCCGCCCGCGCCCGAGAGCAGCACCTTCATCCCGTGCTTCCGCGCGAGTTCGCAGATGTAGAGGACGTTGAGCGGCGCGGGATCGGCGAGGGGCTCGTCGAGCTGCCAGATCATCTTCTCGAGGTCGCCCGCCATGCGGTTCGCCTCGATCTCGACGGTGTGCAGGCGCACGCCGAGGTGCTTCGCCACGCGCTCGGCGTACGGCAGATCGTCCGTCACCCCGGCCTCGGTTCCGCCGACCTGCCGGATGGTGAAGCACTCGATGTCCGGCGCCTGCTCGCGCGCGAACGCCACGATCGCGCTTGAATCGAGGCCGCCCGAGAGGAACGCGCCGACCGGCACGTCGGCCACCATCTGCCGCGACACGGCCGCGCGGATCGCGGCGACCGCGCCGTCGACCGAGGCGCGCTCGTCGAGGTCGGCATGCGCGCCGCGGAAGACCGGCAGCCGGTACCAGATCTCGCGGCGGAGGATCCTCCCCTCGCGGAGGACGAGATACTCGCCGGGAAGGACCTTGCGCACCGCCTTGAGCGGCGTGCCTTCGCCAGGGCACCAGAGGCAGCTGATGTAGCGGTGGATCGCGACCGGGTCGAGCTCGCGCACCTCGGGAACGAGCGCGAGAAGGCCCTTGATCTCGCTCGCGAACGCGAGGCCCTTCGGCGTCTCCGCGTAGTAGAGCGGCTTCACGCCGAGCGCATCGCGCGCGACGAGCATCTCGCCCGTGCGCGCGTCGAAGATCGCGATGGTGAAGATGCCGTTGAGGCGCGGCAGCATGCGCGCGCCTTCCTCGAGGTAGAGGTGGAGGATCACCTCGGTGTCCGAGTGGCCGCGGAACGAATGCCCCTTCGCCTCGAGTTCCCGGCGAAGCTCGCGGTAGTTGTAGATCTCGCCGTTGAAGACGAGCTGGACGGCGCCCTCGGCCGCATGCATCGGCTGGTGGCCGAGCGGCGAGAGATCGATGATCGACAGCCGCGCGTGACCGAGGCCGACCTGCGCGGCGTCGCTGGCGAACTCACCCGAATCGTCCGGTCCACGGTGGCAGATGGCGCGGATCCCCTGTCGGAGCGCGCCTTGGTCGAAGCGACCTGAATAGCCGATGATGCCGCACATCGTGGAAGTCCGACCGAGAACCCACACCGGCCCGAGGGGACCGCTGGGGAGTTCCGGACAATAGCCGACCTCCATCGGCGCTTCAGGCGGCCGCCGTGAAGCAAATCACGCGGCGAGGGCCCGTCGGGGCTCGTCCGGATCGGCGGTCCGGCGCGCCCGGACCGACTGCATGCGTGGCGGGGTGCCGCGGCGCGGTACCCTCCCGAGATGCGACCCCTTCGCGCCCTCGGAAGCCTCGCGTCCCTCGTCCTGCTGCTCGCGGGCGCCACCGCTCCGCCGTCGATCGCACCGTCGATCGTACCGAGGATCGACCCCGAGCCGATCCGCTCCGACATCGCGACGCTCGCCGCCGACGACTTCAACGGCCGTTCGTTCCGCAGCGACGAGGCGCGGCGCGCCGCGCGCTGGATCGCGGAGAAGCTCGCCGATGCGGGCGCGAAGCCGCTCGTGCAGGGCGCGGACGGCGAACCGACGATGCTCGTCCCGATCGGTCGGATGCCCGCGGCCGCGCCGAACGTCGTCGCTTGGATCCCGCCCGCAGGAAAGCAGCCGAGCGGCGAGTACATCCTCATCACCGCGCACTACGACCATCTGCCGCCGAAGTCGGGCGCGAAGCCCGGCGAGGACGCGATCTACAACGGCGCCGACGACAACGCGAGCGGCGTCTGCGGCATGATCGCCGCGGCGAAGGCGATGCGCGACGACGCGCTCGACGTCGGCGTCGTGTTCGTCGCCTTCACGGGCGAGGAGGCCGGGCTCGTGGGCAGCCGCGCCTTCGTCGAGGAGGAGACGCTTCCCCTCGCGCGCATCCGCGGCGTCCTCAACATGGACATGATCTCGCGCCAGCCGGACGGAGCCATCCGCCTCGACGGCGGACCGAAGGGAAAGCCGCTCGTCGACGTCCTCGTGCGCCTCGCGCCCGAGGTGCCGATCGAGATGAAGGTCGACACGCACCCCGACTGGCTCGACCGCAGCGATCAGGGCGCCTTCCTGCGGGTCGGGATTCCCGCGGTCCTCTTCAGCTGCGAGGACCACGAGGACTACCACCAGGTGACCGACCACGCGGACAAGGTCGACGCGGCGCTCGCCGCGAAGGTGGCGTCCCTCGTCGTCGCCGCGACGCGCACCTACGCGCGAGAGATGCAGCCGCGCTTCGACCGTTCGCCCATCCTCGCGGAGGATGGCACGCAGCGCCGCGCGATCCGCGTCGGACGCACGATGCCCAACACGCCCTACTGGAAGCCCGCCACGCGCCGCAGCCCCGACCGCGGATTCGACGCCGCGGTCGTCGAGGAACTCGCGAAGCGCACGGGCCTTCGCTTCGAGGAGAAGTCGGTCACGATCGGCGCCGAGCGCGCGGCGCTCGAGGCGGGCGAGATCGACCTCGTCGCGAACGGCTGGTGCGTGGCGGCCGCCGGACTCGATCCGGCGGCGATCCGCGCGATTCCGGCGCTCGCCTCGAGCGGCGTCTCGGCGCTCGTCGGCAAGGATGCCGCGATCACCGACGCCGCGTCGCTCGCGGGCAAGCGCATCGTGGTGCGGCCGGGCACCGCGGCCGAGGCCTGGCTGAAGATGCAGGATCCACCGATCGCGTGCGCGACGACCAGCGAACCCGACGGCGCGATCGTCGGCCGCATCGAGAAGGGCGAGGTCGACGCGTACCTCTGCGAGACGCTCGCCGCCGAGGCGCGCCTCGAGCGGAGCACGAGCCTCAGGTCGATCGTCCTCGTGCGTGCCGACGCGGCGTTCCTCCTGCGCGCATCCGACGCCGCCGTCGCCGACCGGATCGGCGAGGCGCTGAAGGCCTGCAACGCCGACGGGACCGCGCAATCGCTGCGGACGAAGCATCTCCGGGGACAGTGAAGGTGCGGGGTCGGGCGCGGCAGGCGCGACGAACGGGTTGCGCGACCGCGCGCCGCGAGATCAAGCGAAGGACGATGAGCCCGATGAACCACGGCGACGACGACGCGAACGAACGACCGCGAGACCACGCCGACGGCCGCATGTCCGACCACGCGGGCGAGACGGGATCGAGCGGCGATGGCGTCGGGCGCGCCTCGACGGGGTCGCCCGAACATCCGCTGAAGCCCGAATCCGGGATCGAGGCGGTCGCACCCATCGGAGGCGTGACCGGATCGGGCGCGCCCCTCGGACATCCGCCGTTCGATCCCGCGCGCTCCGACGCCTCTCGCTGCCCGTTCCTCCGCGCGTTCAACGGCGCGCTAGATGCATTCCGCTCGCTCGGCGGCGATGCGACGACGACGCGACCCGATGCAAACGCGCAGACGTCGGAAGCGGGACACGACCCCGACGCGGCGCGGGACGCCGACGCGGCGCGGGACGCCGACCCGCGCGCAGGCTGAGCGCGCGGATCGGGAGGGAAGTTCACGGACTGCCACCCGAATGCGCGCCACGCGCATGCGCGCCGCGCGTCACTTCGCCGCGGAGCATCCCGCCGCGCGGCTGCCCGCATCCCCGCCGGAACACGCGGAAGCGGCGACGCGCGGGCGGCGCCATTTGCACGATTTTCCTCAACGCGACATTTGCGAAAACTTTTTGCCCGAAAAGCGTGGACCGGTGCGATCGCTCAGTAGGTTCCGCTTCCTGAGGAACC
>JBIIYI010000357.1:0-3664 GCA_044346895.1 Phycisphaerales bacterium | reverse complement strand
CCGGTTCAAGTCCGGGAGTTGGCATGAGCGACGCACGACCCGCTTCCGGCGGGTCGTGCGCGTTTTGCGATCCGCGTCCGGCGGGTCGAGCGCGTTTTGCGACCCGCCTTCTGGCGGGTCGAGCACGGTCGAGCGCGTTTTCAACCCGCTTGTCGGCAGGTCGTGTGCGTTGCAGACCCGCCGCCGGGCGGGCGTGTTCCCATCGCGCGTGCCACCCAGGGCGCTTACGGCTCTTACGGCTCTTACGGCTCTTACGCGAGCATCTCGCCTTTTACGCGAGCATCTCACCGACGAGCCGCAGCGCCGCGGGGCGACCGAGGTGCTCCCGGCGGATCGTGAGACGACCCGCGGAGCGCTCCGCCTCGAGCGTCCCGAGCAGTTGCTCGACGATCCAGAGTCGGATCGGGCGTGAGCCGTCGTAGAGCGCAAGCCCCGCGCCGTCGCGCGAGGCGCGCTCGAGCGTGGTCCAGTAGCGGCGCGTCCAGGTGAGCGCGAGGGTTTCGGGAAGCCGTGAGAGCGCGGCACGCGTCATCGAGGGTTCCGCGTAGATCCAGAGCTCGTTCATCGCGTTCGCGCGTCCGAGGCAGCACGCGGTCGCGACCGTGAGGTCGCCGATGCACGCGACGGGCTTCAGCAGTCCTCCGCGTTCGAGCGTCACCTCCGAGCGCGCGCGCACGTGTGCGACGAGATCGTCGCCGCCGACGCGGTAACGACCCGCGAGTGCGCCGGCATCGCGGAAAAACACGCGGAGAAGGTGCGACCGATACACCGACCAGTCGGATGTGAGCGGTGGGGCGATGTCGTTCGCGCGACGCGCTTCGGCGCAGCGGCGCGCGCCGCGCGAGGAATCGCGACGCTCTTCTCGCGGCATCTCTCGCGGCATCTCTCGCGGCATCTCGCGCGGCATTTCGCGCGTGGCTCCGCAGACGTCGGGATGCGCCTGCGCTTCCGTTGATTCGACGCGTGCGCCAACCTCCCGCGCGCACGACTCTCCATGTCGATCGTTGTTCATCAAGTCATCCCTGCGCCAGGCTCCAGCGGCGCGGTCGCAATGTAGCGAACGACAAGTCGCGCGAGGGCGATGCGCGCGAAGGTGTCGAAAATCTCGGAAATCGCCGATGCTCGGTTCAGGGACCTTGCGTCGTCGCTTCGGCCTTGCGCATCACGGCGCGCGCTCGACGCGGATGGACCCGAGAAGCGACGTGCGCGTGTCGCGCAACGCGCCGAATCGCACGCGCCACGCGTCGAACGCCTCGCGGTCGAGAACCATCGAGGCGGAGCCCGCGGGTTCGCCGCACTCCGCGACGCGCACTCCGAGCGAATCGATCGCGACCGAGCCGCCGGAGTAGGCGAGCGCGGGGTCGTTCCCGGTCCTGTTGGCGGCGACGACGAGCGCCTGATTCTCGATCGCGCGCGCGACGAGCAGCTGCCTCCAGTGCTCGTGACGGACGGAGGGCCACGACGAACTCACCGTGAACGCCTCCGCGCCCGCTCGGGTCGCGAGTCGCCAGAGCTCCGGGAACCGGAGGTCGTAGCAGATGAGCGGACACACGCGGATGGGTCCGAGGTCGAGCACGACGACCGCATCGCCCGCGGCGAACGCCGACTGCTCGCTCGGAAACAGGAAGTTCTTGCGGTAGGTGGCTTTGTGTTCGCCTCCGGGCGACAGGACCGCGACGCTGTTGGCGTGCCTTCCGTCCGGAAGGCGCTCCGCGAAGCCCGCCTGCAGCCAGACGCGGAATCGCTTCGCGAGCGCCGAGAACCAATCGATCGATGTCGGGTTTGCAGCTTCGTACGCGCGACTGCAGAGCGCGGCGTCCGAGGTCCAGCCCGTCTCGCACATCTCGGGCAGGACGATGAAGTCGCCCTCGTCCGGGGAGGTTTCGGCCATCTGCGCCTCGACCGCCCGACGGCTGGCGGGTACGTCCATCCAACTCGGGGAGGTCTGCACGGCGATGAAGCGCATCGGCGCAGGATACGGGGGGAACGAACGTGGAGGTGGGGCGCGGGCGTCGCGGGATCGTGTGCCGACGGGTTGACGCTCCGATGGGCCAACGGCCCGTCGGGTGCGCGAGGATCGTGGAAGCCCCTTGGGCGCCGGCTGCCCGCTCAGTATCCCGCGCTCAAACCTCGACGCCAGCCGCACCAGAGCCAGCGAAAGCGGGCACTCGGCGCGATGCGATCAGCGCACAGCCTCTGCGCAACACCTCTGCGCAACACCTCTGCGCAACACCTCGGCGCAACACTTCGGCAGCCCGCTCAGTCGCTCGCGCAAAAAGGAAGGAAGGGAGACCAACGGGGATCGAACCCGCGACAGCCGAAACCACAATCCGGTGCTCTACCAACTGAGCTATGGTCTCCGGAGGGCCGCGAAGATAGCGAAACCGTTCCCTGCGGTCAAGAATCCCGGCGCTCGCCGCGGGGAAACGCGCACTTCTCACGTTCGCGGGAAGCGGGGGCCGATCTGCTACCATCCGCCGCTTTCCTCCCGGCGCCGCCGGGTATCGACGCGGCCTCCAGCGCGTCGTTCGAGACCCCAGAGATACCACCAGTCATGGCCATGCCCACCCTTCCGGTCGAGTTCGGTCCCGCCAAGATCCACGCCAACCTTTCCGTCGCCGCGCTCGTCGAGCTCGCGCTCGGCCGCGCCGAGGGTCAGCTCGCTGCGAACGGCGCGCTCCAGTGCGACACCGGAGAGCGCACCGGCCGCAGTCCCGACGACAAGTTCCTCGAGGACACCGCTGGCATCCATGACAGCATCAACTGGGGCAAGGTCAACCAGCCGGTCTCGCCCGAGCACTTCGAGAAGCTCAAGGCCGCCGCACTGAAGCATCTCTCGTCGAAGGGCGACATCTTCCGCTTCGACGGCTATGCGGGCGCCGATCCGGCCTACCGCCTCAAGGTCAGCGTCTTCACCGAGAAGGCTTGGCACTCGCTCTTCGCGAAGACGCTCTTCATCAACGTTCCCGAAGCCGAGATGGCCGCGTTCAAGGCCGACTGGACGATCATCAACGCCTGCGGCATGAAGATCTCGAATCCGGCGGAGTTCGGACTCAAGACCCACATCGGCATCGTCCAGAGCCTCGAGAAGAAGACGGTCGTCATCGTCGGCACCGAATACGCCGGCGAGATGAAGAAGTCGATCTTCTACGCGATGAACTACGACCTTCCCGACATGAAGGTCTTCCCGATGCACTGCTCGTGCAACGTCGACCGCAAGGATCCTTCCAACGTCGCGCTCTTCTTCGGCCTCTCGGGAACCGGCAAGACGACGCTGTCCGCCGATCCGAACCGCGACCTCGTTGGCGACGACGAGCACGGATGGAGCGCCAACGGCGTCTTCAACGTCGAGGGCGGCTGCTACGCGAAGTGCATCAAGCTCTCGAAGGAGGGCGAGCCCGAGATCTGGAACGCGATCCGCTTCGGCTCGGTGCTCGAGAACGTCGTGATGGATCCGGCGACGCGCGTCCCCGACTACGACAGCGCCAAGAAGGCCGAGAACACGCGCGTCACGTACCCGGTCTCGTACATCGCGAACGCGAAGATCCCGTCGGTCGCGGGTCATCCGATGAACGTCGTGTTCCTGTCGGCGGACGCCTTCGGCGTGCTTCCGCCGGTCTCGAAGCTCACGCCCGAGCAGGCGATGTACTACTTCCTGAACGGC
>JBIIYI010000030.1:0-12452 GCA_044346895.1 Phycisphaerales bacterium | reverse complement strand
GAACCTCGTCGCGCGCTTCCACGATCCGACGTCGGGCCGGATCACGCTCGACGGGCGCGACCTGCGCGACATCGAGCTCCCGTCGTACCGCAGGCTCCTCGGCATCGTCGAGCAGGACGTCTTCCTCTTCGACGGAACGATCCGCGAGAACATCGCCTACGCGCGTCCCGACGCGACCCTGGAGGCGATCGCGCATGCGGCGCGCGTGGCGCGCGCGGACGTCTTCATCGAGAAGCTCGACGCGGGCTACGACACGCGGATCGGCGAGCGCGGCGTGAAGCTGTCGGGAGGCGAGCGGCAGCGCCTCGCGCTCGCGCGCGCGGTCCTCGCGGATCCGCGCATCCTGATCCTCGACGAGGCGACCAGCAACCTCGACACCGAGAGCGAGCGCCACATCCAGGCCGCGCTCGGCGAGATCCTCGAGGAGCGCACGAGCTTCGTCATCGCCCACCGGCTCTCGACGATCCGCGAGGCCGACCTGATCCTCGTCCTCGAGGACGGCCGGCTCGTCGAATCGGGCACCCACGAGGAACTTATCGCCCGCAGCGGGCGCTACGCGACGATGGTCGTCCTTCAGACCGAGCCGAAGCGCGAGACGCCGCCAGGCCCGTCCGAGCGCCGCAACGGGGGTTCGCCGTCCCCAGCCTGACCCGGGGCGCCGCCCCGCGCGCGTGTGCTTTCTGCGATTTCCCCCTGCCCGAGGCGATTCCCTTTGCCCGGACGCCGCAAGGACTTAGTTTGACTCGATGCGCCTCCAGGCCCCCGGGGGGGCTGTCGCATTCCTGTCAATCCGGTCGGAGAGGTTCCGATGACCCAGATCAACCCGATGAACACGCGCCGCATCCTCACCTCGAGGCTCATCCCTCCGACCTCCATGACAGGGTCGATCACCCTCGTCGCGGGTCTCGCGCTGGCAGCCTCCTCGGCAGCCTCGGCGGATGTCGCGAACGGCACGTGCTCGACGGCCACCGCAATCAGCGGCAGCGTGCTCGTTCCCGTCGGCCTCGCGAGCGCGCAGGTCGACGCCCTGCCCGACCCGTGCCTCCTCAACGGACTCTTCCACAGCTGCTGGTACCGCTTCACCGCGCCATCGACGGGATCGCTCAACCTCTTCACGAACTTCGCGGGGCAGGTTCCCCTCGACACCCAGCTCCTCGTCTACACGGGCTGCAACGCCGAGCTGCTCCTCGACTGCAGCTCGAGCGCGGTGAAGTGCGGCTCGTGCGCCTCGGTCGAGTTCCCGACCGAAGCCGGCGCAACCTACTACATCGCGGTCGGCACCTCCGCTCCGACGACGAGCCCCGCCGCGGCGATCTACCTCAGCTTCTCCTTCCAGCCCGCGCCCGAGTCCTGCGGCGCCCCGCAGAGCTGCTGTCTCGGGCAAGCGGCGCCAGGCTGCAGCGACGAGAACTGCTGCAACGTCGTCTGCATCTCCGATCCGGTCTGCTGTCAGGAGACGTGGGACGCGAACTGCGCCAGCATCGCGACGGATCTCTGCAACGACATCTGCACCAACGACGACTGCAACGGCAACGGCGAGCCCGACTCGAAGGAGTTCGGTCCGAACTCGCACGTCGCGGTGCCCTTCGTCGCCTCGACCGGCAACCCGTACGACTGGTGCCCGCCGCTCGAGGAGTACAAGGGCGCGCCCCTGCCGCTGCTCGTCGTGAACGGCATGCCGCTCGGCGGCCAGCGGTCCGTCACCATCCCATATCAGGCACAGGTCGAGACAAGCGGCTTCTACGCCGTGGACACCCGGGCGGCGCTCTTCGCAGCGGACGGAACATCGTCGCTCTCCCTCGGACCGAACGGAATGTATGTCGGGCCGCAGAGTGAGCCGGGTCCGACCAGCCTCGTCGTCTCCGACATCCACATCACGAGCAACGGCCTCGTCACCGTCGGCGCGCTTCCGCCCTCCGACACGGACGCCGATCGGAGCGGCGAGCTGGTCATCGCGGGATCGTCCACCATCTCGGGCGGCGGCATCTCGGTCGTCGACGGAACGCTCGAACTCCTCTCGGGACCGGTGTTCGTCGATACGGCGGAAGTCCTCGAGGATGGCGTCATGAAGGTCGGCGACGGCGTCGCCTTCAGTTCCGCCGAGGATTGCGAGATCTCCGGTAGCCTCGTCCTCGACGGCGGCATCGTGTCGATCGCGCCCTCGAAGAGTGGAGGCGCCGCGCTCATCGGCACCCCGAGGGCACTGCTGACCGGCGGTGGCTCGATCTACGGGCAGGTCCGCTGGGCCGGCGTGGTCGCGCCGAATCCGGCGCTCTTCCTCGGCAATTCGCTCCTGTTCCGCAAGCCCAACGGGCAGCCGGCCGACGACGCGAAGCTCGCGATCTCGCTCGAGCAGGGCGCGTTCGTCTCGGTGATGGGAATCGCCGACCTGCACGGCACGCTCTTCGTGGATGCGACCGGCTACGAGCCGCAACTCGGCCAGGTCATTCCGTTCCTCTACTCGAACGGCTTCGCCTCCGACCGCTTCGACAGCGTCCAGTTCCGCGGCCTTCCCGCGAACATCGGCGCATTCGTCGTGCCCTACGGCGGTGGACAGCTCGCGGGCCAGGCGACCTCCGGACTCGGCGTCGTCTTCGTGCCGCTTGCGAACATCATCGACTTCGGCGATTCGTCGGCCTCGCCGCTCCCCGCGCGACCCACCGACGCCGTGCGCGCCGACTTCAACGACGACGGCATCGAGGACCTCGCGGTCTGCCTGACGCGCGGCGCGACGGAGAGCGGAGACATCGTGGTGTTCCTCGGAACCGGCAAGGGGCTGGTTCAGGACTCGATCCTCACGATCGGCCGCGATCCCTCGGGCATCGCCACCGCCGACTTCAACGGCGACCTGAAGCCGGACCTCGTCGTCTCGCTCTTCGGCGACGACGCGATCCAGGTGGTCCGCAACGAGTCGAACGCGGGTGGAGTCTCGTTCGATGCGCTGTCGCCCGTGCCGGTCGGTGCCGGACCAGTCGACGTCGCCGTCGGCGACTTCCTCCCCGACGCGGCGCTGGTGGGCACCCGCACCGACGTCGTCGTGGCGCTCTCGAAGGATGCCTCCTTCAAGATCGTGAAGAACCAGGGTGGCGAGATCTCGGGATCGACGACCGAGGAGGTGCCTTCCGACGGCGGCCTGCCGACGTCGGTCGGTGGCGGCGACGTCGACAACGACCGCGACGACGACGTCGTCGGCGGCTCGACCGGCGGCACCACGATCATTCCCGGCGGATCGAGCACGAGCGACGCCTTCGGCGGCACGATCTTCATCCCCTCGCCGAATCCGGTCACCGACCTCAAGGTGGCCGACCTCTCCGGCGACGGCGTGCCCGAGATCGTCGCGACGCTCAACGCGACGGGCCCGCGCCCAGGACCGCCGGGCTCGCCCACGATCTACGACTCGCTGACGATCATCCGCGCCAATGGGCCGGGCTTCAGTTCTGCGCTCCTCGACTTCTGGCTGAACGCGCGGGCGCCGGCGATCGGCGATTTCGACGGCGACGGTGACAGCGACTTCGCGATCACCTCCCGCAACACGCTCGATGGTCCGAAGCGCGCGCGCATCATCCGCAACGACTCGACGCCGACGAACGCCGAGTTCAACCTCGTGGCGACGCTGCCCGAACTGGGCGAACCCGACGTCCTCGTCGCGATCTCGATCGATGGCGTCGGCGACGACATCCTCTCCGCCGAACAGGTCACGCAGGGCGATGTGGCCGGCCGCATCACGCTCCTGCGCACCGCGAATCCCGCGGCGCCCGGCGACCTCGATGGCGACGGCGTGATCGGCGCCGGCGATCTCGCGATCCTGTTCCAGTACTGGGGCCTCCCCGGCATCGGCGACATCGACGGCAACGGCACCACGGACGGATTCGACCTCACGATCCTCCTCGGCGCGTGGTCGAGCGGCGGGTGACGCGCGAACCCCACTGTTCGCGCGATGCGACCAGCGCCGATGACGGCGTCAAGCCGTCGCGTCGCTGAGGAGCGAACCGCACTCGGAGCATTGCGACGAGCCGCTGCGCTGCGGGTAGCCGCAGCGCGGGCACGCGCCACGCTGCCAGCCCCGCCGCGCCTCGCGCGTGAGGAAGAGCACCGCCCACGGGCCGCAGAGCATGCACAACGTCACCACGCCCCCGATGAGCGCGAGGAGCGAGTGCAGCGAGCAGAAGCAGTTCGTCTTCCGCCGCGCGATCAGATAGATCGGGACCGCAAGCACGACCTCGAGCATCGTCGCCGCAAGGAGCTGCCGGAAGAGGCGGTCAAGTCCCGCGGGGTCGCGCTCGCGCCCGACCCGCCAGAGCACGGCGGCCCACACGCCACCCGCGACCGTCCAGGAGATGAGAATCCCCGGCCAGGTCAGGGTGGCATCACCGACGTTTAGATCCGTTGCGAAGCGGAGGGGCAGCTCGATCGCCGCCCCGAGCAGGAGGAACGAGATCAGGCCGCCGAGGATCGCCGCGCCGATCACGCTCGTCCGCAGGGGACGACCTGTGGTCGACAGCCGCAGCGGTCCGACGACCGGCGCGACGAACAGCGTGGTTCCGGTCACGATGAGGATGTAGGAGGCAAGGAGCATCGAACCTTCGCCCCAGTCGACGAGCGAGTGGAGATAGCTGCCGAAGGCGTCGTATCTGAAACTGTCCCCCTCAAGGAACGTCAGCAGAATGCCCACGAGGAATCCCACCACGACCACGAGGACGAACTGCGCGATCCAGAAGAGCGAGAGCGCGACGACGCGCCGGCGATCGATGCTACGGGTGCTCATGTTCGTCATGGTCCCATGACCTTCATGATCGTTGTCCTCCGAACTCAGTCGTTCTACACGAGGGGCCTGGCACGTGCCGTGGAGGTGCCTGGCACGTGCCGGGGAGGTGCCTGGCACGTGCCGGGGAGGTGCCTGGCACGTGCCGGGGAGGTGCCTGGCACGTGCCGTGGAGGTGCCTGGCACGTGCCGTGGAGGTGCCTGGCACGTGCCGCGGAGGTGCCTGCCACGTGCCGCGCGGGTGCCTGCCACGTGCCGCGGAGGTGCCTGCCACGTGCCGCGGAGGTGCCTGCCACGTGCCGCGCGGGTGCCTGGCATGTGCCGCGGAGGTGCCTGCCACGTGCCGCGCGGGTGCCTGGCACGTGCCTGGCACCTATCTGCGGCGCAACCGCCCGCGCGCATGATCGCGCACATGATCGCTGCATGACATGGTCGCGACATGATCGCTTCATGATCGCTTCATGGTCGCTACGAAGTCGTTGAACATCCGCAGACGCGATGCGCGCGGCGATACAGCCGCGGAGAACGCACGCTTACAGCTGCGAGCCCCAATTCGCGAGGATGATCGCGAGATCGCTCGCGGCGACAGTGCCGCTCAGGTCGAGATCGCCGAACGGCACGCCGTTCGTCCCCCAAGCGCCCAGGAGCATGGTGAGATCCTCCGGACCGATCACGCCATTGAGATTGCCGTCGCCCGCCGCGCGCTCGCAATCGTCGATGCGGCCATCGCGATCGGTATCAGCCGCGCCATTTGCGATCTCAACCGTGTCGTTGATCGCGTTCGCGTTGCAGTCGTTGTCGCAGGAATCGAGTCGACCGTCGCCGTCGGCGTCAACCTCGAAGCCGTTCGCGATGTCACATGCATCGGGAACGCCGTTGCCGTTGCAATCGAAGAATCCAAAGCGTACTTCGCAAGCGTCCTCGACACCGTTGCCGTTGCAATCGTCGGATGAACCCTTTGGAAACTCGCCTGAGGGGCAGCGCCAGAACGTCGCCGCGCGTCCCCATGCGGAGAGGCTCGCGTTGAAACCGGCGGGAGGCGCGTTGCCGGGCCCGGTCGCCCCCCAGAATCGCAGTGTCCCGTCGCGAAGGAGCGCGTACGTCCCCGACTCGACCGCTTCGATCGCCTCGACCGGAGGCAGATCGCTCGGAAGGTCGGTTTGCCCGTAGCCGTTGCTGCCCCACGCCGCGACGGAGCCATCGCGTCGAAGGCCGAGCGCGTGGAAATCACCACAGGCAACGGTCAACAGTCCGCCGAGCCCCGCGGGCGGCTGCATGTCGAGCGCGGACGTCCCGCCCCAGACCACACATGTTCCGTTCGCCCGCGCCGCCGCGAACGCTCGATACCCGCCATCGACCGTTCGGACGGCGCCGAGACCGGGCGGCACGGGCCCGATCACGCCACCGGATGCTGGATATTGAACGAGCGCGCCCGACTGATTCACGACGACAACTGCGTTGAAATTCGCGGAGATGTCGCGCACCGGTCCGAATCCCGCCGGAAGGACAGGCACCGACTGTAACCCCCACCAACGCAAGTCGCCGTCCGCTTTGATCGCGACACCGAAACTGTTGGTGAGCGCGATCGCCTTCGGGTTCGTGAGATCACTCGGAAGATCGACGAGGACCGTCCCCGGGAACTCCGCAGCACCCCACGCGACCACGGGGCCGGCGGCGGTCGCGGCGAAGTAGCTCGTCCGTCCCGATGCCATGAAGTTGATCTCGTCGAGCCCGCGCGGAACGCTCAGTTCGCCGTTGTTGTTGTTGCCAGCACCCGCAAACTGCCCGTCGGTCAAACACCAGAGGACATGCAGCGTCCCGGCGGCGAGCGCCGTCACCGGACCACCCACGGGAAGCACCCACGCGCCGTTTCCCCACGAGACGATGCTGCCATCCGATTTGCGCCCGTACGAACGGTTCCCACCCGCGACGACTTCAACGACGCCACTCAATCCCGCAGGCAACGTCTGCGGCTGCGAATCGGCCGAACCCCAGTGCGCGACCGTGCCGTCGCTTCGCAAGGCGAGCGTGTGCGCGAGACCAGTCGAAACGTCGATCGCTGTTCCAAGCGCAGCGGGCACGCTGCACTGGCCCTGCGCGTTGTTTCCCCAGCAAACGACGCTGCCATCGGCACGCACCACCGCCGTGTGCGATCCGCCGGCCGAGACTTCGCTCACCGCACCGAGCTTGACGGGCGCGGTCGATTCTCCATCGAGGTTTCGCCCCCAAAGCGCGACCTGCCCCGTTGCCAAGAGTGCGATCGAATGCGCACCGCCACCGTCGATCTTCGTCGCTGGCGCGAGACCAACTGGCACGGCAGACTGACCGAAATCGTTCGCACCCCAGCAGAAAACCGTGCCATCCGCCCGCAGCGCCATCGAGTGATTCGCGCCGGCGGCGATCGCCACGATGTCGGTGACGGCATCGGGCGGCTGACAGGCTCCCGTCGCGGCGAATCCCCAGCATGCAACGGTTCGATCGAGGCGCAGCGCCATCGAATGCCTGTCGCCCGCGGCGACATCGAGCACGCGATCGAGATTCCGAATGTTCCCGAAACCGACGTACCCGTGCGAGCCGAGCGTGCCGGCGGTGACGGGCGATGCGCCGTGGTTTCCGTCGGCGGCGCGCGATGCCGAAAGCACCGTGAGCGTGATTCCGCATGCGCGCAGAAGACTGCGCAGGCAGCCGCGACGGATTGAACTCAAAGGTTGAAGGCTCGCTCGACGCATCGCAGTTCTCCAGACCACCGCCTGAACGGTCGCGGATGCACGCCCGAGTGTGACGCCGCATATGGAGGCGCGCAATCCGGTTGCGCGAGGATTCCACGAAAACCGCGAACGAATCCTCGATTCGCACGTCGACGGAGGACGCAAGCGACCGCACTCGCACGGGAGCGGACGCATCTGCGCCGCACGCGGCGCGCTCACGCGCTGAAGCGCTTCACGACCAGCGTGTCGTTCTGTCCGCCGAAACCGAAGGAGTTCGAGAGGCAGATGTCGACCTTCGCGCTGCGCGCCTTGTTCGGCACGTAGTCGAGGTCGAGGTCCGGATCGGGCGTGCCGTAGTTGATCGTCGGCGGCAGCATGCCGTCGCGAATCGCGAGGACGCAGGTCATGAACTCGACCGCGCCCGCGGCCGCGATCAGGTGGCCCATCATCGACTTGATGGAGCTCATCGGGATGTCCTTCGCGTTCGTACCGAAGACGCGCTTCACGCCGCGGGTCTCGATCGAATCGTTCTCCTTCGTGCCCGTTCCGTGCGCGCTGATGTAGTCGATCGCGGCGCGGCCGTCGGCGCGGCGCGCGAGCGGATCGATGCCGGCCTGCGAGAGCGCCATCGCCATCGACGCGGCGCCACCGCGGCCTTCGGGATGGATGTCGGTGATGCGGAACGCGTCGGCGCTCGAGCCATACCCCGCGACCTCGGCAAGCGGCGTCGCACCGCGCGCCAGCGCGTGATCAAGCGCTTCCATCACGATCATGCCCGAGCCTTCGCCCATGACGAATCCGTCGCGCGTCGCGTCGAACGGCCGCGAGGCCTTCGTCGGATCACCCTTCGAGGTCGACAGCGCGGTGAGGCGGTTGAAGCCCGTCACGCCGAGGACGTGGATCATCGTGTGCGTGCCGCCCGAGAGCATCACGTCGGTGTCGCCGCGCTGGATGAGGCTGAACGCCTCGCCAATCGCCTGCGTGCTCGCCGCGCACGCGGTGAGGCAGTTGAGCGCAGGCCCGCGGATCCCGAACTCGCGCGCGAGGTGCGCGAGCGGCATGTTCGGCTCCTGCTCGACCTCGCGCATCCGGTCCATCGCGCGGTGCGCGTGCTCGGCCCAGCGGACGCCGTCGATCCTGCGCGCATCGGCGTTCCAGCCCGCGAGATTCGACGCGGCGTAGTTGTCGAAGTCGATCACGCCCTCGCCCGCGCCGAGGTAGAGGCCGACGCGCTTGCGGTTCAGTCCCGCGAAGCCCTCGAGCCCCGACTGCCGCCACGCCTGGCTCGCGGCGCCGAGCGCGAACTGCGAGTTGAGCCCGGCGGTCGCGTGCACGGCCGCATCCTTCACGAACGGCTGGATCGTGTAGTTGCGCACTTCGGCGCAGAAACCGGTGGGGAACGTGCGCGCATCGAAGCGCGTCGTAGGGCCCATGCCGCTCTCCGAGTTGAGGAGGCGCCTCCACACGGTGTCGACATCGTGGCCCAGCGGCGTCACCCAGCCCATGCCGGTGACGACGACGCGACGGTTGTTCTTCGTGGTGGTCATGTTCGTCGTTCGGGTTCAGGCGTGGCGCGAGACGATCGCGGCGCTGTTCTGGCCGCCGAGGCTCGGCGTCGCGATCAGGATGTGGCGAAGTGCCCGCGGGGCGCTCGGGGCGGCCGCGGCGTCGAGGCCGGGCGTGTTCGATGCGTTGAGCCGAGCGGGAAGCTTCTGCTCGACGAGCGCGCGGCACGCGACCGCGACGGCGATCGCGCCGAAGCCCGCGCAGGTGGTGCCGATCGAGGGCGCCAGCGTGACGATCGGCTTCCTCGCGAGATCCGCGCCGAAGACGCGCTCGAGCGCGTTCCTCTCGAGCGCATCGAGCGAGGGCACGCCCGAGCCGAAGGGAATGATCGCGTCGATGTCGGCGGCGGCGAGACCCGCGTCGCGGAGCGCGGCGTGGATCGCGTCGGCAAGCGATTCGCCCGTCGCATCGGGAACGAGGCCGACGGTGTCGTCGCACCAGCTCTGCGAGGCGCCCGTTCCCGCGAGCACCGCATGGATGCGCGCGCCGCGGGCCTTCGCGGTCTCCTCCGCCTCGACGACGAGGATGCCGCCGCCTTCGCCGATCAGCGTGCCCGCCGCACCGGCGTCGAAGGGCCTGACCACCGTGGTCGCGTCGTCGCTCGGCGCGCAGCGTGCGAATCGCCCCGCGAGCTCCTGCCGCAGGTACGCCATCGGGTTCAGCTTGCTGTCCGCGCCGCCCGAGAGGCACGCGTCCGCCGCGCCACGCTCGATGACGCGCTGGCTTTCGGCGAGCGACAGGCCCGACGACGCCTCGTTGCACGTGATCGTGTTCGACGGCCC
The DNA here is from genome assembly GCA_044346895.1 of Phycisphaerales bacterium. GTDB lineage: Bacteria > Planctomycetota > Phycisphaerae > Phycisphaerales > SM1A02 > QWPT01. The sequence goes on along the minus strand of JBIIYI010000030.1, from coordinate 2,634 downwards.
CTGGCAGTCGTGGATGATCGTCACGTGGCACGCGAGCATGTTCGGCAGGTACTTGAGCAGCCAGAGCGGCGTGAGTTCCTGCATCCCCTGCTGGCCCCAGTGGCCGGGATCGAACCTGCCGGAAGCGTCGCGCGAGGAAGCGAGGGCGCCCGTCAGCTCGTCGAGTTCGGCGGCGATCAGGCCTGCGCCGATGTGGCAGCCGACCCGATCGGGACGGATGGTGGGCGGGTTGTCGGGATCGGTGCCGCGCGTCACGAGGCCGGCGTCGCGGACGGCCGTGAGCGCGCCGCCGACGGCGATCTCGATGTCGCGGGCCATGACCTTGGTCGCCTTGCGGTAGCTCTTCGGGACGAGGTCCTTGACGTCGAAGCCCTCGGGGAGTTCGGCGCCCGAGGCTGCGGCGAATCCGGAGGCGTCGAAGGCCCGGATGGGGGCGAGCGCAGAGCGCCCTTCGCAGAGGGCGGTCCAGAGCGGGTCGATGCCGACACCGTGGGCGGTGACGGGGCCGAGGCCTGTGATGACGACGCGGCGGCGGGACATGGGGGGCGGAGTATACGTCGGGCGGGCATGCGTCCGCGGACAGCGGCCCACGGCGCGGGTGCCCGCCCGCGTGCCGGGCAGTGCACGGCATGTGCCATGCAGTGCCAGGCACTGGGCGGCATGTGCCGTGCACGACCGCCGCGCCCGGCAGGACATCAGGAGATCGCCAGAAGATTGGCAGGACATCGATCTCGCGCTCGGACCCACTCGCTCCTCGAGGACGTCGGAGGGAGTGCCGGGCAGTGCACGGCATGTGCCATGCAGTGCCAGGCACTGGGCGGCATGTGCCGTGCACTCGGGGTGTGCACTCGGGGTGTCCGCTCGGGAGTCAGCGCCCCGCGGCGCGGCGCGCGATCAGCATCGCCAGCTCCAGCGCCTGCTCGTAGTTCAGCCTCGGATCGACCTGCGATCGGTACGCCCGCGAGAGATCCTCGTCCCCGAGACCACGCGCGCCGCCCGTGCACTCGGTCACGTTCTCGCCCGTGAGCTCGACATGCACGCCCGCCAGCGCCGTCCCCTCCATCCTGTGGATCTCGAACGCCTGCTCGACCTCCGCGAGGACATGCGCGAACTTCCGCGTCTTCACGCTCTTTCCCGCCCATTCGCCCGTCGTCGGCACCACCGTCTCGGTGTTGCCGTGCATCGGGTCGACGATCCACACCACCGGGAGCGCCGCATCGCGCATCGCCCGCACGAGCGGCGGCAGCGACTTCCCGATCCGATGGGCGCCGCACCGCGCGATCAGCACCACGCGCCCCTCTTCCCCGTCCGGCGCGAGCATGCGCACCGTGGTCAGCAACTGCTCCGGCGTCGTGTCCGGTCCGACCTTCACCCCGACCGGATTGCGGATGCCGCGGCAGAACTCGACGTGCGCCGCCCCGGGATCGCTCGTCCGGAGACCGATCCACGGGAGGTGCGTCGAGAGGTTGAACCAGCCCTCGCGCCGCGGCACCTGCCGCGTGAGCGCCGCCTCGTACGGAAGCACCAGCACCTCGTGGCTCGTGTAGAAGTCGACGCGCTGCATGGCGAGGATGGTCCCGCCGGCGAGCGTCTCCATGAAGCGCAGGCTCTCGCCGATCGAGTCGACCATGCGCTGGTACTCGGCGGCGAGCGGCGAGTGCTTCACGAAGTCGAGATCCCAGTTCTCGGGATGGTGGAGGTCGGCGAAGCCGCCGTCGACGAGCGCGCGCACGAAGTTCAGCGTCAGCGCGCTGCGCTCGTAGCCGCGGAGGAGCAGCTGCGGATCGGGCGTGCGGGCCGCGCGGTCGAACTCCGGACGGTTGACGTTGTCGCCGCGGAAACTCGGGAGTTCGACCCCATCCCGCGTCTCGGTCGGCGCGCTGCGCGGCTTCGCGTACTGCCCGGCGAACCGACCGATCCGCGTGATCCGCTTGCGCGTCCCGTGGACGAGCACGAGCGACATCTGGAGCAGGATCTTGAGGTTCGCCGCGATGGCCGAGGACGTGCAGTCGGCGAAGCTCTCGGCGCAATCGCCACCCCAGAGGATGAACCGCTCGCCGCGCGCCGCCTCGGCGAGCTGCGTCTTGAGCGACTCGATCTCGTAGCTCGTCACGAGCGGCGGCAGCGCCGAAACCTCGGCGAGCGTCCGCTCGAGCGCGGCACGGTCGGGGTAGACCGGCTGCTGCGTGCAGGGAAGGCCCTCCCAGCTGCGCGGGGACCACTCCCTCAGTTCGTGCATGGGCGAAGGCTCGGGAGGAGGCGGACGGACGCGGACATGCGGAGAGGTTAGCGGGACGGCCGGAGCCCCGCCGGACCGGGCTCGACGCGTCGAGGCGCCGTCGATGCCCTTCCGAGAGACCAGCGCGCGAACTCGACCGACCTTCCTCGCCGGCACCCCCGCCGGTCACGCGAGCCCGTCCGAGGACCCCGGCCCGGGTGTTCGATGCATGCGGGCGACAGGGCTCGAACCTGCACGGGTGTTACCCCACGGGAACCTAAATCCCGTGCGTCTGCCAATTCCGCCACGCCCGCGGAAGAGCCGAGATTGTACGAGAATCGTCGATCGAGCCGATTCCTGCGGATCCGGCGAAGGCGGTCCGGGCCGTCCCGCCCGAAACCCGCCCGAGCGCCTCC
>JBIIYI010000356.1:0-3709 GCA_044346895.1 Phycisphaerales bacterium | reverse complement strand
GACGTTCGTCGTCGCGCTCAGGAGCGCGCGCGCCGCCGAGCTCGCCGCCGCGCTCGACCGGCTCTACCCGCCGCCGCCGGTCCCGCTCGACGCGCGCGGCCGTCCGCTGCCGCACCTCCAGAAGCAGAAGGAGGTGTTCGTCACCGCGGACGCGACGACGAACTCCCTCATCGTCGAGGCGCCCGCCGAGCGCCGCGCGAGCTTCGAGGAACTCGTCTCGACGCTCGACCGCACGCCGCTCCCGCCGCAGGCCGAGCTGCGCACGTACCGCGTCGAGAAGGGCGACATCGAGCGCATCGCGACGAGCCTGCGCGACCTCGCCGCGCGCGGCATGCTGTCGAAGCCCGGCGTCGACGGCGCGAAGCCGGTCGAGGTGCTGGTGCAGCCCGAGCCCGCGAGCCGCACGCTCATCGTGGCGGGCGACGCGACCACGTTCGAGAAGACCGAGCAGCTGCTGCGTCAGCTGCAGGCCGTGCCCGCGAAGCGCGGCGTGCGCGTGATCGACGCGGGCGCCACCGATCCCGTGCAGCTCGTGGCGAAGGCGATGAGGCTCGCCGGGCTTGATGCTCCGAACCCGTCGGCGCCCGGCGAGTCGAGCGCCGTCCCGGCCGGGTCGGGCACCCTGCCGGGCGAGCAGCCCGCCGCGCCCGCCGATCAGGCGGCTTCGCCGACCGAGCCGGCGGCGACCGCGACTCCCGCGACTCCCGCCACCGCGAGCAACCCGCCGCTCGTCGAGACCGAGATCGACGCCGCCAACGGCACGATCGTCGCCAGCGGCGAGGAGGAGCCGCTCGCGCGCTTCGCCGACGCATGCCGCGAGATCCTCGCGGCGACGTCGCCCGGCGCCGACGTGCGCGTGATCCCGCTGTCGCATGTGAAGGCGGCCGACGCGAAGGGCTCGATCGAGGGACTCGCCGGCAGCAGGCTCGGCCAGTCGGCCGGCTTCGCGCGCGAACCCGCGATCGAGATCCTCGAGCGGACGAACTCGCTGCTCGTCGCGGCCGACGCGCGGCAGCAGGAGCTGCTCGCGGCGATCGTCCGCAACATCGACGTGCCCGTCGGCGCGACGCCGCCGATGCGGATCCTCCAGCTCCGCACCGCGGACGCCGCCACGCTCGCCACCGCGCTCAACGCGCAGTACGCGCAGCGGCCGCCCGACGAGAAGTCGGCGAAGCCCGTCTCGATCACCGCGGAGCCGCAGACGAACGCGCTCATCGTCGCCGCGCATCCCGATCTCCTCCCCGAGATCCAGCAGGTCGTCGAGACGCTCAACGGCTCGTCGCGCCAGTCGGCGAGCGACCGCGAGATCCGCATCTTCTCGCTGAAGGTCGCGCGCGCGGCCGAACTCGCGAAGACGATCGACGAGATGTACCCGCCGCCGCCGGTGCCGGTCGATCCGCGCGGCCGCGCGCGGCCCGAGCTCCAGCAGCCGCGCGAGGTCGTCGTGCGCGCCGACGCGCAGACGAACTCGCTGATCGTCGATGCGCCGGTCGCGCGCATGGCGGGCTTCGAGGAGCTCGTCGCGCAGCTCGACCGCGCGCAGGCGATGCCCGACGCCGAGATCCGCACGTGGCGCGTCTCGGACTCGAACGTCGAGACGCTCGCGAAGACCGTGCGCGACCTCGCGCAGGCGGGGCAGCTCGGGCCTGAGGGCACGGGCACGATCGTCAGCGTCGAGCCCGTCTCGAAGACGCTCGTCGTGAGCGGTCCCCCGAGCGTCTTCGCGAAGGTGGAGCAGGTCGTGCGCGGCGTCGAGGGCGCGGCGCAGCCTTCGACCACGCTGCGCGTCTTCAAGCTGAAGGTGGCGAAGGCGGAGACGCTCGCGCCGCTCGTCCGCTCCGCGCTCGAGGGGCGCCTCGCGCAGATCGAGCCGACGCTCGCGGGCAGGCCGGGTCGCGTGCTCGACGTCGCCGCGGACCGCCGTTCGAACGCGCTCGTCGTGAGCGCGCCCGACGCGCTCATCCCGGTCGTCGAGGAACTCGTGCGCCAGCTCGACGACGGCAGCGTGTCGGCGGGCTCGACCGAGCCCGTCGTGCGCGTGCGGCCGCTCTCGTACGCCGACGCGACGCAGGTCGCGGCGAGCCTCTCGCAGGCGCTCGCGGCGGCGACCAACCCGACGACGCGCGAACCGCTCGCGGTGAAGGTGATCCCGGCGGCGGGGGCGAACGCGCTCCTCCTCGTCGGACCGGCGTCCGATCTCGAGGAGGCGGAGAAACTCGTCGGTCCGCTCGACGAGCGCCCGGCGCTCGACGCGGTCGATGCGAAGACCTTCACGCTCGTCCACGCCGACGCGACGCGCATCGCGCCGCTCGTGCAGCGGCTGCTCGCCGACCAGCAGGAGACCGATCCGCGCATCGTTCTCGAGCGGATGCGCCGCAACCGCGGGCAGGCCGACGCGACGCCGCCGGTGCGCGTCGAGAGCGATCCGCGCACGAACGCGCTGATCGTCTCGGGCGCCGCGCGCATCATGAGCGTCGCGGAAGGACTGATCCGCGAGCTCGACCGCGAGGGCGACGCCTCCGCGCGCACGTGGTCGGTGTTCACGCCGTCGCGCGCCGCGGCCGCGGGCCTCGTCGACGAGGCGCGGCGCGTGCTCGACGCGACGAGCTCGTCCGGGATCTCGCGCGTCGAGCTCTCGGCGCTTCCGGCCTCGGGCACGATCGTCGTCGTCGGCACCGCCGAGGGCGCCGAGAAGGCGCGCGCGCTCCTCGCCGAACTCGATCAGAAGGCGTTCGCCGCGCCGGACGCCGACTTCCGCGTGGTGCAGCTGAAGCACGTCGCGCCCGACGTCGTCGTCTCCGCGCTCGGCGCGGTGCTCCTCGACCGCTCGCGCTGGCCGGCGCAGCTCGTCGCGGCGGCGAAGGCCGGCGCACCGGTCGTCGAGCCGAAGTTCGTGGCCGATGCGCTCAACGCGCGCGTGATCCTCACGGCGCCGACCGAGCTGATGCCCGTCGCGATGAAGGTGGTCGACGAGCTCGACCGCGCGCGCGACGGCGACCGGCCGGCCGAGATCCGCGTCTATCCGCTGTCGCAGGCGAGCGCGCCCGACGTCGCGAAGGCGGTCGAGCAGGCGCTCGCCGCGCGCGCGGGTTCGCAGGCGAACGCGCGCCGTCCGTCGATCGCCGCCGAACCGACGAGCAACTCGCTCGTCGTCGCCGCCGATCCCGCGCAGCTCGACGAGGTCGACGCGGTCGTGCGCACGATCGACGTGCGCGGACCGCGCGACGCGGCGCGCGTGCGCACCGTCTTCCTCCGCAACGCGCGCGCGGCGCAGATGGCTCCGCTCGTCGAGCAGCTGCTCGCGGGCGAGGCGCAGCGTGCGGAGCGCGCTCGGCCGGCTTCGGCCGCCGGAGCGGCGGCGACCGAGCCGCGCCTCCGCGTGATCGCCGACGAGCGCCTGAACGCCGTCGTGATCTCCGCGACCCCTTCGGCGCTCGATGCGGCGGAGGAGATGCTGCAGCAGCTCGACGTCGCGCCCGGACGCGAGTCGGATCGCGTGGTGCGCGTGCTCACGCTGCGCAACGCCGACGCCGACGAGATCGCGCGGAGCCTCGTCGATCTCTTCGAGACCGACGACGGCACGGAGACGCCGCCGGTGATCCGCCCGAACGCCGCGAGCAACAGCCTCCTCATCCGCGCGACGGAGAAGCAGTTCGCCACGATCGAGGGCATCGTCTCGAAGCTCGACGGCGCGACCATCGCCGGCGCG
>JBIIYI010000355.1:0-3710 GCA_044346895.1 Phycisphaerales bacterium | reverse complement strand
CGACGAGCCCGCCACGCGCGCCGAGCGCACCGACGACCTCGCCGCGCACGGAGACGGTCCCGCGCGCGCACCGCTGCACGACTGCCCTCATGCGGAAACTCCCATGCGGAAACTCCCATGCGGAAACTCCCATGCGGAAAATCTCACGCGCAAGCCCTCATGCGGTGTCGCGGGCTGGACGAACGACGCCCGCGCCTACGCGAGGAGCGCCATCGACGCCGCCGACACGAGCGCCATGCCCTGATCGTCGACCGACTGGCGGTAGTCGATCAGTTCGACCGACGACGGCTTCGCGACCATCGAAGCGACGGCGAGCGCGCCCGACGAGGACCAGCGCGTGGCGTTGCCCGACGCCTTGAGCGCATCGATCAGCGCGGTCGGCCCGGAGATGAACGCCTTCAGCAGCTCGCGGTCGCGCGACTCGATCGTCCGGCGCTGCGCATCGTCGACGGGAGCGCGGTCTCCGAAGGCCGGACCGGCGTGCGAGAGGTCGGCGCTCGCGACGAAGAGCGTCCGTCCGCCCTCGGCGCCGAGCGCGTCGGCGAGTGCCGCGGCGAACTGCGCTGGATTCAGCCGCGCGCCGTCGTCCGCGATCATCGGCGCGTTCGGATCGGGCACGATGGCCGCGATCACGGGCACGTCGCCGAAGAGATGCTGGATCCACGGCATCTGCACCTGCAGCGAATGCTCGGGAAGGTGATCGAGGGCATCCTTGAAGAGTCGGTCTCCGGTCGACTTTCTGAGCCGATCGATCACGCCCTGATCGGCGCGCACGCGACCGAGCGGCGACTCGAAGCCGAGATGCGCGACGGTCACGCCATCGCCGAGACCGAAGTGGCCTGGACCGAGGAGGACGACGCGGTCGGGGCGCGGGCCCTTCGCGACGATGCGGTAGCTGGCAGCGTAGATGGGGTGCCCGCGGGCGAAGTCGAGGTGGCAACTCACGAGTCCGGAGACGGACTCCTCGATACCGGCGTCCTCCGCCTCATCGATCCACTTCTCGAGTTGCGTGCGGATCGCCGCAGGATCCTCGCCGAGCGCTCGGGTGGCTCCGGCTGGGAATGCGCCGGCGGCCTCGAGTTCGGCGCGCTTGCGGTCCTCGAGTCCCTCGCAGGTCGGTCCCCAGATCAGGCCGAACTCGTCCAACTTGGCGATCAACTGGAGGAGGGGGGCGGGATCGGGCAGCTTCAGGGCGCCCGCGACCTCGTCGACGGTCCGCTGCCCGTTGAACATCTGCACCGCGGAGAGCGCCTGAGGCGGAATCACCATCATCTGCGGGCTGAGCTGGAAGGGATCCCTCAGTCCGAGAAAGGTCGCCTTCTGACGGTTGCCTTGCTGATCCGCGACCTCGCCCTCGACGGGGACCGGGTGGATTCGGCGAAGGGCGGGGCGCTGCAGGTGCTCGGGAAGGGTGTCCGTGCTCATGGTGTTCTCGGGGGCTTGTCGCAATCGGGCACCTCGCGGCCGCCCGGGGCGCGAAGTGTACAGGCGGGCAAGTCCGACTCCGCCGTTTTCGGGATTCTGTTGGATAGAATCGCCGTTCGGCTCAACTTGGCTCAACGCTCTCCGGTAACCGTTCCGATAGAGACCATCCCGCCGGACGCTCGGCGTCTGTCGAGCGCGTCAGCCGAACTCGAGAGAAACGCCTAACAAACGACCTCACCATGCGAACAGACCGAATCACCCTCGTTGGAACCGCCGCCAGCCTCGCGCTCGTCCTCGCACTCGCGGGCACCGCCCCCGCGCAGACCGCGACTCCCGGCACGGAAGGAAAGCCGGCCGGCGCAGCCGAGGTCGTCCCGACCGCGAAGCCCGACGCCGATCGCCTGCGCGACTCGATCCTGAGCACCCGCGCCACTGCGAAGACCGCGCAGACGGCAGCCGGCGCCAAGCAGGCGGAAGGCGCGCAGGCCGAGGGGCAGCCGGCGATCAACCCGAACGAGGCACCTGTCATCGTGTTCGAGCCCGCGATCGCCGACATGGGAGACATGGCTGCGGAGGTCGCGAAGACCGTCACGATCATGATCAAGAACGTGCACTCCGAGCCGATCCGCATCTCGAAGGCGATCCCGGGCTGCGGATGCACGACTCCGGTGTGGCCGAAGGATCCGATTCCGCCGGGCGGTTCGGCGCCGTGCGAGATCACGCTGAAGCCGGGCTCCACGCAGGGGATCAAGCTCAGCAAGAAGGTGACGTTCCAGATCGAGAACCACAACCCGGTCGTCCTCAGCGTCGAAGGCAACGTCGTCGCCTACGTCGTGATGACGCCCGCGATGCTCACGGGCCCCGTCGAGGGCGCGGCCGCCGAGGATTCCGGCGTCATCACCCTCGAGAGCGCCGACGGCACCGCCTTCAAGGTCACGGAAGTCTCGCCGCCGGTGGTCAAGGACATGCCGACCGAGGCCGCGCTCAAGCACGCGCTCAAGGTCGACTGGGCGAACTGGGAGGCCTCGGGCCGCTCGCCGAAGATCTCGATCAAGACCGACCACCCGAAGTCGCCCTCGCTGACCATGCTGGTCAAGCGCTCGATGGCCGGCAAGGACGCTCCGACGCCGCCCGATGCCTCGCGCGCGGTCGCTGGTCCGGGCACGACGGATCTCGTCAACGCGGTGCGCGCGGGCGACCTCGCGAAGGTCAGCTCGATCATCGCATCCGGCGCGGATGTCAATGAACGCGATCGCGCCGGTCAGAAGACCGCGCTGCACTGGGCCGCCAAGACCGGCAACCGCGCGGCGATGGATGCGCTCATCGCGGCGAAGGCCGATGCCAACATCAAGGATCGCCAGGGTCGCACCGCGCTCTGGTCGGGCGTCGAGAGCGATCTCGAGGTCGTCAAGATCCTCGTCGACAAGGGTGCGGACGTGAACGCGCGCGACGCGATCCGCTCCACGCCGCTCCTGTGGGCGTCCGGTTTCGGCAAGCCTGAGACGGTCGCGTTCCTCATCTCGAAGGGCGCGGATGTGAAGGCCACCGATGACAACGGCTGGACGCCGCTCATCTGGGCAGCCGGTCTCGGTCAGCCGATGACCGTCGACATCCTCGTGAAGGCGGGCGCGGACCTCGCGGTCGCCGATCAGACCGCGGGCGACACCGCGCTCCTGCGCGCCGCACGCACCGGAAAGCCCGAGAGCCTCAAGATCCTGCTCGACGCAGGTGCCGACCTGAAGGCCACCAACAAGACCGGTCAGACCGCGCTCCACCTCGCGGCCGCCAGCGGCAACGTCGAGAAGGTCAAGTTCCTCCTCGCAGCCAAGGCCGATCCCGCGGCGGTCGATGCGAAGGGCTGGGCCCCGATCGACCACGCGATGAACCGCACCGCGGGCGACAAGACGAAGCTCCTCGAGGTGCTTCAGCCGGTCAGCCCGGCTCCGCAGCCGGTCGAATCGAAGGACGCGGCGTCAGCTCCGAAGGGCACCTGATCCGAAACGGGTGCTCCGTTCAACCGACCCACGCGCGACGCGCCGCCATGCGGCGCGTCGCTCTTTTTCGCCTGTTCTCGACCGCCTCCAGCCGTACACTCGCCGCCTCGCCCACGTTCCCCCCACCTCGGAAGCACCATGAACGCCACCGCGACCACCCCGCTCGATGCGCTTGTCACCCACCTCGAGGAGACGGCGCTGCTCGCAACCTCGAACAACCTGCTCGACTGGGATCAGGAGACCACGATGCCCGCCGGAGGCCTCGAGTGGCGCGCCCGCCAGCAGGCGTTG